>NC_014305.1 GCF_000196615.1 Erwinia billingiae Eb661 | reverse complement strand
TGCCCAAGCACTTCTGCTTGCGTTAATCCATCCTGCTCGCACATATTCATGAGCAGTTCTTTAAGTTGCGGCTCAATGAAAACTTTCACTTCTTTATGAGTCACTCGTTTACGGGCAACAGACATACTCTGCTTTTCAGCATCGCTAAGTGCGTTGCCTTTTCTGTAAGGGCGCTTAGTTTTCGATGAGGATGATTCTTGATTCACAGCATGCGGCATTTCAGCCTCCTCACAGATCAAAAAGGAATCTAGGATGAGGATACTACATCTACTGTAAATCAGCGACTTACTTTGAACGTCAGCGTGACCGGCGTTGGCGCGCCCGTCATGCCCGGAAGGTGGGGGACCTGCGAAATGATAATCTTACTGAGCGGGGAACCAGTCGGCTCCATGATCCCACCGGCTCTGCCAGTGAGTGAGATAGCGCTGCGCCACGTCCGGCATGTCCTTCAGCACAATGACGTTTTCCGAGTTGTAGCGCTCACCTGAGCGGGTGAAGTTCAGCGATCCGGTTTCCACCATGCCCCCGTCCACCACGAAAAATTTATCGTGCGTGATGGGAAATATGCTCACGGTTCGCAGCGGTATCTGTGCCCCGGCAAGCAGCGTCATGGCCGACTGGCTGATACGGCTGCGGTTGGCCTTCTCATCCACGACCACCCTCACGTCCACGCCCCGGCGTTTTGCTGCCGTCAGCGCCTTAACCACTTCAGGGGATGTGAACGAATATCCCATCAGCCGGATGCTTTCCCGCGCATCACCGAGGGTGCTGATAACCAGCTGCTCCGCGCTCCCCTCCGGTGAAAAACCCACGGCGACTTCCGGCGCAGCCACGGCGCTGAACGCCGGAACGCCGGCCAGGACTGCCGTTAACATCATGTATAAAGCGTGTTTACGCATCGTCTTCCTCCTGATAATCAGTAGCAAACCTGCCCGTTGCGGTCAGTTCGCCGCACGGTCGATGGCGGCCTGCAGCTGCTCTGCCGGTACGGCGCCGCCGAGGACGGTGGTGTTCTCCGTGGTGGCACCGCTTAACGGCATGATGATGAAGCCCGGCGTGCCGGTCAGTCCGGTGGCCTGCGCCAGACCGTCATTGCGTCCGGTCACCGCCTCCGCGGAGATGTCCGCAGGCGCTTTCGGGTCAAAGCCGGCGGTGGCACTCACCCGGTCAATGTCCGCCTGCGTCAGCTGTCCCTCATCGTGCCCGGTGGCATAAATCCCGTTGTGGTAGGTCATATACGCCGACGGCCCTTTTTGTTTCCAGACCTGCAGACCACGCTCCGCGGCCGTCCGGGAGGTTTCCCATTTGCCGGCGAAGATGGGCCAGTCTTTGAAGATGTACTTAACGTCCGGGCGGGCCTTCATCACCTGCTCCACCACAGGCGCCATCCGGCTGCAGAACACGCACTGGTAATCAAAGAACTCAATCACCGCCACGCGCGCACCGTCTGGCCCCACAGCCGGCACGTCCGGGTCAGTGGTCAGCGGGCCCGGCAGCTTCACTGCAGCCGCGCGCATGGCCAGCGACTGACGCTCTGCCTGCTGCGCCTGCAGCTTCTGGCTCACCTGCAGTAAAATCTCCGGGTGTGCCAGCAGATAATCACCGGCAATCCGGCCAATCTGAGCCTGCTGCTCAGGGGTGAAAGTCCCGGCGGGCTGTGCCGCACCCGCAGACGACAGGCAGCACAGCAGGGCGGCCGTCATGGCCGCCTTCATGGTGTGTTTCAAAGGGATGTCCTCAGCGCACGTGGCGCCACAGTGATTTGGGGATTTTGTCGTAAAGACGACCGGAAACCAGCTCGGCCCGCCGGTGGTCGGCGGCGGCGTTAAAGCGGTACAGCTCGTCCCCGGTCAGGGTGTAGTTCTGGTGCTCGGCCACTTTCTCCAGCGTGTCCGGTGACGTACACCGGCGCAGCCGGTACAGCCATTCTTCTCGTGTCATCTTTCTCTTTATGCTCAGCAGGTTAACGTTCCTTCTGGATATGACGCTGCGGCTCATGATTTAGTTCCTTATGTTCCATTTCCTGCCCGCGTGGCGCTGGCGGCAGCTCAGGAGCGTGCTGCCTGTCGAGCTCCCGCACCGCGCCGGCCAGGGCTTTCCCAGAAACGGCGGGCTGTTCCGGACCGGCTTGCGTCCTGCCCCGCGCCTGCTCCTCGTGCACCTGCTTCAGCACGGAGGCCGGTACGCCGCCACCCTGCGTCACATCGCCGCTAAGGCGCATATCCGCCGATAGTCCGGAGCCTGACAGCGCGCTCAGTACCGCCCGCACCGCACCGCCCGGCAATGCGTCACTGCCGGCCAGCGCGGCCGACGCGTCACGCACCAGTGAAGCATAGTCCGGGACTTTCTCACCCGGAAGTGGCGGTATCTGCTGCTTCATCCTTTCCTCTATCCGGCTGGCCAGCTCGCGTGTAACGTCCGGCAGGCTGGTTCCGGTCTGCTGCGCGAGCGTTTCTGGTGGCATACGGATCTCCTGAGCCAGCTGCGCCTTCTCAACGGCCTCCAGAGCCGCCCGCAGTGCCGTCCGCTCGTCAGGTACCGGAGCATCCGGCGGCAGGTCGCGCAGTACCGCCTGCAGCTCAGACTGCACCAGCCGCAGCAGCGTGGCGTCCGGACGCGTCGCGCGGTCGGGCAGCCCGCCGGCCACCTTCAGCAGCTGCGCGGAAGGGGCATGCCGTCCGGTCAGCAGCAGCACGCCCGAGGCCGGGTTGTCCCGGGCGGCCGCCAGCCCCTGCGTCAGATCGCTGACAATCAGCGTTTGCCCGCTGCGGCTCTTCTGCAGGATGGCGGCCTGCGCCCCGTTAGTCACCAGCTGGCGCACCTCCCCGGCCTTTATCCGCCCGGTATCCGGCTGCAGCGGAATGAGGGTGAGCCCGGCAGATTTACCGTTACCGTCATATGCAGGCAGCGTCAGGTGCGGCACAGGGTACTTATGCGTGGGCGGAATGACGCGTGCCGTCACCGGGCTGTCCTTAAGCCCCTGCTCCCGCAGAAAGGCCCGCCCGATGGCGGTTTTTGAGACAGCCTGCCCCATTGCCCAGATGCTGCGGGCCTGCGCCCGCGCCGGTTCCGGCGTCAGTGCGTCGTGTGCCGTGGCCGGGCCGGTGTCCTTCTCGCGCAGCGTGGCCACCCACTTATCCAGGCCGTCGGTCACCACCTGCACGTGGTCCCGGACCCGCGAGACGTTAATATAGAAGGCCCGCATGCCGCTCATGCGCTCACGCGCGCCCTCCGTTCCCTCCAGCACGATGTCATAGGCGGCGCTGGCGCCCTGCCCGCCGTAGCCCGTGACCGCCCACGCATAGTCAACGTGCCGGTCGGCGGTCACCGCAGCCGGATCGATAACCTTCACCCCGTCCCGGTTCCTCAGCACGATTTCGCCGTTGTCGCGCAGCGCCTCCACCCGGTACTGCTCGTGCGCCGCGTGGCCCGCCCGCTTCTGCGTTTTGTTCAGGCGCACGCTGTCGCCCTCACGCAGCTCGATGTTCCGCTTTTCGAATACCTCGATTTCCGTGGCGTTCAGCTCCGCCGGCGAGTAGTACTGCATGCGGCCGTTCTCATCGCGCAGCAGCACCCGGCCGGTGCCGCGGTCGACGCCGGTCACGCTCAGGTAGCGTTCATTTGCCAGCACCATCTGCCCCGTCTTCCAGTCCTGAATACGGTTAAAGTCGTGCCGGCCGCCGGTCACCCTGTCCAATACCGGCACCGTCACCGCCTTATCACCCAGCTCTTTTGTGGCCACCATCGCGTTGTGGATCCCGCTGTTGATGGCCCGCCTGTCGGCATGAAGCTGCACCAGTATCATCGTCTCCTCCCGTGCCACGTCGGTGCGGCTCATGTAGTCGGCCACGATGAAGGCGACCGGATCCTGCGTTTCCACCACCGAGCGGGACGGTGGCACCGCCCCCGCCCTGCGCGGCACGGTTAGCGGCGACACCTGCTCAATCTTCTCCAGCGCCGCCCCGGCTTTATTTTCGATAACGCTGTAAACCGCCGACTTCAGGTTCGCATCACGCTGGCGCACGATCTCCTTCATCACCGCCACGTCTATCGGGCTGCGCTCCTGCATCAGCCGGAACGGCGCGCCGCTCTCGGGCGACTCCAGCTGGGCCACGTCCCCCACCGGGACGGCACGCCCGTCGCCGGCCGCAATCGCGCGGTAGGCCGCTGCCGTGTCCTGGTTACCCAGCATCGACGACTCATCAATCAGAAACAGCGTTTTGTCGTAGCGTACGCTCTCGCCGGCGGCGCTGCGCTGCTGCCAGTCCATCACGAAGGACTTCAGCGTCTGCGCATCGATGCCGACGTCGCGCATCTCCTTCACCGCCCGGTGCGTGGGCGCCAGCCCGATGATGAGCGGACGTTCACCTTCCGGCAGGGTATCGATGGCCGCCTTCACCGCCGCAAACTGCGTGGTTTTCCCCACCCCCGCGTAGCCCTGTACCGCGGTGAAGCGGTCAGTACTCTGCAGGATGAGGGTGGTGGCGCCCTTCTGCCCGTCCGTCAGGCCGCTCAGCAGCGATGGCGGGACTTCCGGCATCAGGGGCATCTGGGTGTTCTTCCCGGCGGTGATTTCGCCGATGATCATCTTTTCCATCTCCCAGGTGGCGCGCGCCACGTAGCGCGGTTCGCCCCCCACCTTCACCGGCATCAGGTCGCCGGCCTTTGCCAGACGGGCAATTTCCCCGCGCAGGGCGCCCACGTCATCCGTGAAGCTCACTGCCTGGTCAAGCAGCTTTACCTCAGAGAAAGAGACGTCCCGCATCTGTGCCACGGCCCGGGATACCGCTTTCTGCACGTCGGTGCGTACGGCGGCGTTCAGGGCGGTCAGCGCCTCGCCGGTCTCTTCCTTTCCGCTGGCCTGACGGACCAGCGCCAGCGGTGAGCGCGTGGTCCGCATGCGGCCAAGCCGTTCCTCAGCCCGGCTGAGCGCCTCGCCGGTGAAGATTTCCGCCTCATGCCCGGACTGCGCCAGCGCGTTCATCATGTTGGCCGACAGGTCACGGGCGTTGAGGCTCGCCAGCACGGTCCCCTGCTCGTTGTCCCGGCTCCCGGGGGCGCTGACGTAGCCGTGCGTGACGTACAGCGGCCGGTCTGTTGGCACGCGCAGCGGTTTCCCCTGCCCGGCGCGCATGAGCGTCAGGCCGTCTTTTTCAACGGCAGTGACCGTCAGCCGGTCGTGCGCCTTCAGCCCGGTTGTTTTGTCCGCTGCCAGCGCAAACAGCTGTTCACCCTGCGCCACGCTGATTTTCTCCGCCGTGAAGGCCCGCCAGTCGCCGGTCAGCTCACCCAGCTTTAGCCGGCTCAGCACGCCGTCACCGTCAACCAGCGACAGCATGCGCGTCTCCGCATGCACCCGGTCAATCACGTAGTGCCGGGTTTCGCTTTTCTCCGAACGGTCTTCGAGCACCATCCCGGCCTGCCAGCTGGCCGGCAGCCTGCGCTCCTTCGCGGTCATAAACACCGGCGTACGGGCTTCAATACTGACGTCTTCGCGCCCCAGCTTGCCGGCGTTTTGCAGAGCATCACGGATGAGGCCGGTAAGCTGCTGCTGTTCACGGGCCCCCACCACGCTGGCGGTCACCGTAGCATCCAGTCCGCTCAGGTCCGCGTAACGTTCGGCCAGCGCCCGGTAACGGTCCCGCTTGTCGCCGATGCTGATGACCCGGGCTTCCAGTCCGGGTGCGGGTTCTGTCAGGCCGTGCCGCTCCACGCCGGCCGAAGACAGGACCGATAATGCGTTGGCATTTGACTGGCGGCCCGGGCTGTCCAGGAACAGCAGCTGAGCATTCTTCTCACGCGCCTCGCCGGTCAGCACCAGCATCTCCTTCAGCCCGAGCTTTTCCGCCCCCTCCACGATGAGCGTGCTCTGGGGTGACAGGCTGAACGTGCTGTCCAGCACGCGGCTGCGGTACAGAATGTCGTCCTTCAGCAGCGCGGACTTCCCGAGGCTCATGCCGCGCTCGGCCGAACTGGCCAGTACCTTCACTTCACGGCCGTTTTCACGTGACATTGTCACTAACTCCTCCGTGGTTTCACGCAGGCGCTGTACCGATGCCGGTGCGCTGAGAATGGCCACCGGGGCAAACTCCACGCCCCTGAGCCGTGCCGGCGCTTCATTTTCAGGAGATCGAAAGCTCACCACCTTGTTCTCCTTCACTATGTCCGCGGCCAGCGCCTGCACGGAGAGCTCGTCCAGCAGGTGAATGTGCGAGGTGAACACGCCCTTGTCGCCGTCCAGCGGTGCCAGCAGGTTCTCACTGACGGCACGGTCAATGGCCTGACGCAGGTGAGGCACCGACTGCTGCGCCTCGCCGGCCTCGTGTGCGGTCATCAGCAGGTCACCGTAGGTGAAGCGCGTGCGGCTGTCGCTCAGCACCGAAATTGCGGTGCGGACCGCCATCATTGCGTCAGGCGGCAGCGGACGCTCTTCGCCCGGTAACGGCCGTTTAGCGGCACGCAGCGTCGCCTCCTTCATCACCCCGGACAGGTCAAACCCGAGGTCATCCATCTGCCGTTGCCAGCGGTCCTGCAGGCGGGAGCGCCCGTCGGCCGTTTCGGGCTTGCTGATGGGCATCTCCTTTGCAGGTCCGGGGTGTTTCTCCGCGCGCCCGGCGGGGCCGTCTTCGCGGCTTATGCCGGCTTCAGGCTGCGCCCGCGTCCTGGTCAGCGCTTCCGTGACCGGCATGGCTGCAGTGTCCTCACCGTAACGGCTGATATCCTGCTTACGCTGCCGCGTGTCCAGTGCCGCCACGTCCCGGCTTTTCAGCGAGGCCTCGTCCCCGACGCGCGCATGAATTTCGCGGTAGCGGGAGGAAAAGACGTCCAGCACCTCGTCTGAGAATCCCTTCACCTCCCACAGCTCGTGTTTCCCGCCGGTGAGTTCCGTTTCAAACCCCAGCGCTTCGGTTTTCCCCTTCAGCGCATTGCGGTAAATTTTGCCGAAGCTCACCTGGTGGCGGTACATCGTTTCAATGAACCCCGCGCCGTGCACGTAGTCGGTGGCCAGCGCCTTCCACTTACCTTCCAGCTCCGTGACGTTTGCCAGCACCGCATGGGTGTGGATTTGCGGATCCAGGTTGCGAGACGTGTCGTGGGTGAACAGCGCGGCCACCATTTTGCCGGTGGGTACGATGGAGGTGATGCCGTCTTTGGTGTCGCGCGCGCTGACCATCTGCTCCATCACCGCCAGCGTCTCCTTTACCGCCTCGTGATGCGCCTCAAGCAGGCGCCTGTCGCCGCCGGCAAGAATGAGCATTGAGATGCTTTTTGGGGCAGAAAAGGTGAAGTCATGACCCGGACGGTGAACGTGGTTGCCCTGCACCTCCTTACCGAGCTCCACGCCGTTCGGCAGCTTTCCGTGCAGCACGGCGGTAAACGCGTCCAGATCCACCGGCCCCTCAAGGCCGAGCTCACGAGCGCCCTCGCCCAGCCACTGGCTCTGCAGGTCATCAAGAAAGTAGTAGTTGTCCTTGCTGCTGTAATAGCCTGCGGCGTCCGCAGCGGACGCCACCGGGGCGACGGTCATCATCGTTCATACCCTCCGGGTTCATGGTGGTCGCTCATGTCCTGATACGCCTCGTAATCGTCACGGTGGCGCAGGATGTTCTGTTCTTCGTCGGCCATCAGGCGCCCGGCGCGGCCGTACTGCTCCGCATACGCCTCTTCCCGGCTATCGGGGGAAGCCTTGCGGGTGCCCGCCGTGCGAAGCGTAAGTTCCCCGCGCTCGTCGGTTTCCACCGCCATCTGCAGGTCTGGTGCCTCCCCCTGAGCCTCAGCGACAGGCGCATCATCCTCACCGGCGTTGGTGACCGGCTTACGGGCGGCCTTACGGGCCAGCATGTCCAGCGCGCTCGGTCCCCGGAGCGGGGAATTCATAACCGGCAGCACTGGCGCAGGGGTGACGGGAATAACGGGGGTCGGGGTGGCCTTCGCCGGCGTCTCAGACTGGCCATCAGCAGGCGTTGTGCCGGGAGCCGTTACCGCAGGTGTGGGTGCAGGGCTGGCCGGCACCGGGGGGTCCGTTCGGGAACGTGGCGTGAAGGCCCGGACGTTCGCCGGCAGCGGCGTGTCAGCCTGCTTTTCGCTACCGGTTACCGCCTCAGTGGCCGGTTCAGGCTGGCGATGCGCCTCCCGCAGCGGGAGTACCGGAGGACTGTCCGGCACGACCGTGACGGGTTCAGCCGCCTCCGGTGCAGGTCTGACCGGCGCGGGGGGCGTCACGGGCTCCGCTTTTTTTGCGGACGCCGGCGTGCTCTTCAGTACCGGTGACGGGGTGTCTGCCCCGGCAGCCGGGGAGTCTTCCAGCAGCTCATCGCCGGTCGGGAAACTCAGCCCGGCGGTTCTGGCAGCGCTCTCGTTGTTCTTAATGAGGCTTTCCAGCTCAGGGCTCAGCCGGTCGCGGAAATCCCGCTCGAGCAGCGCCGGGTGATACTTCTTCTGGCGGCGGTACTTCAGCGCCAGCTTCACCACCGGGTATTCGCCGGGGAGCCGCACGTAAAAGCGCAGGTTCGGCATCGTCATTATCTGGTCGTAGTCGACCACCGGCTCGTTGACCTTGTCCTTGCTGATGGAGATACCGTCGCGTATCTGGTCCAGGCCGAAGCTGTTCTGCTCGCGCGCTTCGCGCCGGCGCTGGTGACCGAGCTCATCCTCGACCATCTTCGCCACCTCGGCGCTCGGCGAGCGGCCGTAGGCGCGGGTGTTCAGCAGGTCGAAAATGGCCTTGGCCATCTCACGGCCGTAGATGTTCACCAGCTGCGGGATGTTCTGTATCCCCAGCACAAAGCAGGCGCCAAACTTGCGCCCTTCGGCCAGCGTCTCGTTCAGCTCGGGGATTTTCTGCAGGCCGGCGATTTCATCGCCAATAACCCACACCCGCCGCTCGCTGTTTTCGCCCATGCTCTGCAGCTGCAGCGTGGCCAGCGACAGCCACATGGAAATCAGCGGGCGCACCGCCTTGCGGTGACGGGCCGTGGTGGAGATGAACAGCCAGCTGTTGTCATACTGTGCACCGGTCATCCACTCCCGGACGCTGAACTCCGGCCTGCCGCTCCTGTCCAGCCCCTGCAGATAGCGCAGAGACTTGGCGTAGTTGGTCAGCACGGAACGGATGGAGATGGCGGTCTTCTCAATTTTCTCTTCCACCAGGTTTGCAGACGGGGTGTTCTTCAGAAATTCGCGCAGGCTTTTGAGATCGATGGACAGCAGCGTTTTCAGGAACGTCTCGATGCTGCGATCGGGCGCGGCGGCAAACTGCATTGCCGCGTCGCTGAAGATGGTGCGGGACGAAGAGACCCAGAAGGGATCCGAGTCGCCCTCCACCGGGATCAGCGCGGCGGTGAGGTTCTCGTAATCGACCACCTCCGGGCACTCGCGCCACAGCACCCAGTTCTCGCAGCGGCTGTCGTGCGGGTTGAGGATTTTGTCCCGCCGCTCGTCATAGTGGCTCTCGATGAAGGTGCCGCCGGAGTCATAAATGATGGCCCGGTCACCGCG
Source organism: Erwinia billingiae Eb661 (assembly GCF_000196615.1). Lineage (NCBI taxonomy): Bacteria > Pseudomonadati > Pseudomonadota > Gammaproteobacteria > Enterobacterales > Erwiniaceae > Erwinia > Erwinia billingiae. The sequence goes on along the minus strand of NC_014305.1, from coordinate 160,280 downwards.
CCGGCGGATGTAGTCCAGCAGCCAGCGGATAAGGGTGGACTTGCCCACGCCGATGGTGCCGTGGATAAGGAAGTTCATCACCTCGGCGTTCTTCACCATGTGCAGCCCGCCAATCTGCAGGTCCGACTTCTCGCCGGCCTTCTTAAGCTGGCGGTTCACGTCGTCCAGCCTGTCGGTGAGCTTCATGCCGGAGATATACTCGTCCTCACTCTCCTTCTTACCGATGCGCCCGACGTACCAGGCGATGTAGCAGAAAAGCGCGAGCGCGACGGTGCCACACCCGGCGGCACACAGCTTCAGGTTCTGCAGCAGCTGCGCGCCCTGCACCTGCATCCACTCGCTGGCCAGCAGCTGCGCAAGCGTCAGCTTCGTGGTGCAGAGTTTCGCCGGTTCGCAGTGCCAGCTGATATCCCACGTGGCCGGACTGCTGCGGTCCATCAGCGGCAGGAATCCGGAAAACAGGCGGCCAGACCAGTACCAGAAGCCGTTGCGCAGCGTGTCATCCGGCGTGACCGCCCAGAACAGTCCGCCCGTGGCGACCAGGAAAAGCAGCACCATCCAGTGAGAAATCCACTGGTTCACCTGCACGAACATGCGCAGGCGGTAGGCGGTCATCTGACCGCCCTGTGTAAGGTTTTTAGGGGTGAAACTCATGGAAGACTCCGGCAAACGCGCAGGCGAAGCCCGCCCCGGGGGAGAGGCAGGCGGTCATAATCAGTAAGGGAAAACGGGCGTGCTGGCCCGGTCAGCTGTCAGAATAAAAACGGAGTAACGCGCAACGCCCGCCGCAGCCCTGACGGGGCCGTCAGGGTGAGGAGGCGTCATATCACAGCAATTAAAACGGGGCACGGCCACACCGGCGTAAAGGGCGGCACGTACTGAAAGAAATCAGGGGAAACCGGAACCGGTAAACGGGGAACAGGCACCGTGTTGTCAGTAGAACGGACGTCTCATGCAGCACCTGCTCCCTGCTTACCGGCCCCTTTTACGGCAGCGGCAGCCAGTGCCGCCCCCGGGGACTTACATAATACCGGCTACCGATTTGGCCAGCTGCGCTTCAAGGACCGGTTTCGCCTCTTCAAATTTGAGGTTCACCTTGTTGGCATTTGATACCACGCGCGTCTGGTATTTGATGCGGTTGCCCTCTTCACTGCTGGTCTGCAGCTTCACGCCGGAACTGCCCTGACGCAGTGCGGATACGCTGTCGGTGGTAACTGACGCCCTGCTGCGCTCGGAAATCTGCAGATCGGTCACCATTGTATAGTTCACGTCCTCAACCAGCGCATCGGCGGCCATGCCTGCCAGCCCTGCCGCAAGGCCTGCACCGAGTATGGCCCCGCCCGACGTGCTGTTGTAGGCGGTGATACCGGCCCCCAGTGCTGCACCTGTCGCGGCACCTTCATAACCGCTGCCCAGCAGCCCCTGCGCCGTACGCAGGTCCATTTTCTCGGCCTTCAGCACGTTGGCCTGGATCCAGTAATATGCCGCATCCGGTGAGGAGGTCACCGTATAACCTTTGGCACGCAGGTCCTGTGAAAGCAGCGTCTGCAGGTCGCTCATGTCCTTGTCCGACGTATTTCGCACCTGAAGATAAACGGTCTTTTCATTTGAAGGCTCAAGCCATACGGTCTGGCTCATCTGGGTTTTGACGTCGAGGTTTCGCTTTTTGATGGCGGTACCCATTGCGCTGCAACCGGAAAGTACGAGGCATGAGGCGACCACAGCCGCCACAACTGAATTGCGGGTTTTCATTTGCAGATCCTTGTCAAAGATAAACGGGCGCAGGTGCACCCGGGAGGAAAGTCATTTAGGGATATATCAGGGGGAAAGCCCCTCCGTCAGAATGCGAAGGGGTTATTACAGATAAGAGGTGGAAATTAAATTTTACTGATAAGTTTGCTGATTTTTTCGAGCGCGATGCCGGCACCGAGACGATTTATCTCTGCGCTCACAACTAAATTCACCGTAAATAGTAAAGCAAATTCCAAAACAGGTATTGCAACAGAAAACCACGGTGAAAATCCGGCAAGTAATGCGCAAGCCGCAATCAAAAGTAAGAATGAAATCACTGTCCACTGAGCAACGGACTTCAAGTGAGTCAGTATCGCCGACTTCCTACGAATATAATCTGGAACAGTCATATACATCATGAGGTTATTATATGTCATGAAAGCAAAAAGCATTCCTACGATTGCTGTAGGCATAACAACAGCCCAACCATCACTTGAGAAATACTCAAAATAACCTTGAACAGACACTCTTCCATCGTACAAGGACAAGTATCCCACCACGTCGCTTAGTAGACTGAACAAGAGTGTTATGCTCGGAATAACTATGCATATTTTTAAAAGTCGTGTTAATGAAGGAATATTCCTTTTACCTGAACTGATATTGTCCAATAGCATTGTGACATCCGCATCCACCTCAGCCACGGTTAAATTATTCATATTCCCTCACCTCGATAAGTAGTTACGATGCTTTTTTTTGCTCTTGACGAAGTTCTTCAAGTTTTTGCCGGAATTGCTTAGTTTCAGCATCATCAATTTTAGGTTTAGTTTGCCTTATATCCTCTTCGGTGCGACCAATCTGCTGGCTCTTCACCGCACCCTGATGCTCATGTCTGAGTATATCACTGGATGCCTGAACAGTGGTTTTGTTTTGACCGATTTTACCGTCGTTTTCCCTGATAGTTTCCCCGCTGGCAGATCTTTGTTCTGCCACCCGTTCCGCCACGTTTTCAGGTATCCCGGCAGCCCCGGCCCGTTCCTGCAGCCGGTTCACGCCGGACCGGTAATCTTCCGTCATGGTCTCAGACGGTGGCGATGCGTGGGCACTCAGATTATGCTCCCGGTTGTGCAGCGTCACGTCACGCTGTCCTCCCCCGGCGACATGCTCACTTCTGCCTGACCCGGCCTGATGTGCTTCACCTGCCGGTGCATTTTCGCCCGGTTCAGGTCCGGATGATACGTTACCCCGGGACGCTTCCTGCACATCCGGCAGCGATGACGATGCCGTCAGCGGCTGCGCGGCGGTCTGCTCCGTGCGGGCGCCGTAGTTGTGCAGGATTTCCGGCTCCAGACGCTCCTTCATAAACTCGGTGGCCGCTTCGCGCGCCGTATTCACGTTGGTCAGCACGTTCTGCGCGTCGCTGCCGTACTTCGCCGTACTCCAGTCCACGAACTCCTGATTGTAGTTCGCATCCAGGCTGGCGCTCTGGTTCTGCGCCAGCGTGGCCATGCGGCTGAATTCCTGGCTGCGGGTGCTGCTGTCAGTATACTGGTGGTACTGACTCTTCGCATCATTCAGGGTGGCCGCGAACTGCTCGACCTGCGAATTCGACTGGTTGTCGGTATGGCTGCCGGACTCGCTCTGACGCGTCGAGGTCACCATATCCATTCCCTGACGGAAGTCGCGCACGGCCTGGCTGTTCTGGTCCTGACGGTAATCACGCCCTTCCGCATGGCTGTCCTGCGTGCCGTGCGAGCTGCCGGACGCGTGCCGCCAGTCGGTGCTGACGCTGGCCTCACCGCCCGCGCTCAGACCTGTCGCCCACTTGCCAAGTTTGCCGGCGAGCTGGTCACCCGAGTCAAACTTCGCATACCCCTTCAGGCCCGCACCGACGCTGCCCTGGTTGCTGATATCCATCAGCTGGTTGTACGCCTGCTGTTCCGAAACGTTGTGCGACTTCGCGTAGCTTTCCACGGCGGACTGCATCTGGCTGGCACCGCGTGAGGCGTTGCTGGCGACACTGCTGTCGCTGCCCTGCGTGACCGAATCGCTGTTGCCGTGCTGACTGCTGAGCTGGTTCATCTGCTGGAAGCCGCTGGTCACGCTGTGGTTGTAGCCGTCCATCGCCGTCTGCGCTTCCTGCTGCGCCTGCCGCGACTGCTCCGAGAAGCCACTGCTGGCCAGTGAACTCAGCCGCATGTTCACCGGCAGGTTCGATATGGCCCCGCTGGTGTCATACACGTTATGCCCGTCCGCCGTCTGCGTGTGCATCGCCCCGTTCCCGGTCTGGAAGCCCTGCGAACCCGACCGCTGCAGCATGTTGGTGTCAAACTTGTTGGCGTTGACGTTATCGGTCGACATGTTGTTGAAGGACCAGTTACCGTCCGCCGTGGTGGAGGCCTGGCCGCCGGCCGCGAAGGCCGCCGAGCTCATCACCCCGCCCACCGCCTGCGAGGCCACCGACGCTGCGCCCTTGGTCAGGAAGAACGACAGCACCGGAATGGACATGCTGAGATAGCCTGCAATGTTGGCCACGTCCGAGTGCTGTAGCGCCACCCGGTCCGCGTTGGCCAGCACCAGCGCCGTGGAGCCGGTTTTCGACTGCAGGTAAAAGTTGGCCAGCGAGTTCAGAATGGCGAACATGACCGGCCACATCTGGAAGTACAGAAACCCGCCCGCGTACAGCTTCAGGGTGTTGAGCCCGAAGATGCTGTGGCTGGTCAGCGCCAGCGCAATCACCAGCGGGAACAGGCCAATCAGGATAAGCATCATCATCGACTGGAACAGCGGCAGGGTCCGCGCGGCAATCGCCCCACCGGCCGCCCAGCTCAGCCGCTGCTTGGTCATGCTCGATTCGGTGGCAAGGTTCACCAGGTTTGCCGTGTCGGACGAACGTGCTGCAAAGCCCTTCCAGCCGTCGCGCACCGCGGCGTTAGTGACGTTATTACGCATTATCTGCGAGGCGCTGAGGCCGCCCTTGTAGAAGAAGCCGTAGCTCTCGTCCATGGCGTTGCTGAGCAGCGAATCCGCATTCACCTTGCTGCCAAACAGCCGCGTCGCGGCATCATGCCAGCTCACCCCGCCAATACGCACGTCATCGTTCATCAGCGTCTTCATGGTGACCACCGCCTGCTGGCAGGTCACGAACTCACGCCCGCTGCCGGTGGTCTGGTAGAGCCCCCGCAGCGGGCTCGGGTTAGCGGTGATGAGCGCCAGCGGGTCGGTGCTGTTGAGCAGCTGGCTGATGGTGTACTTGTTATTGAGCAGGATGTCGCCGATAACGCAGTTCTCCACGTAATCGGTCAGCATCTGCGCCAGCTGCGGGTTCTGCGTGCGAAAATCGGACGTCTGCGCCACAATCTGCGAACCGAACAGCATGCCGGATTTCGTGTAGGTCAGCGAATCCGGGCGCGACAGCGCGTAATCATACAGCTGGGCGACGCCGAACCCGGAGCCGGTCGACAGCCCGGCAATCATCGCCAGCCCCAGCGGCACGTTGTCCACCTCGTACACCGCCGCCGGGTCGGTGATATCAATAATCTGCACGCTGCGCTTCGGTACCAGCATCACCGAGGTGATGAGCATGAACACCGCCAGCCAGTGCATAAACACCATCGGATTGCGTGATTTGATGAAGGAAACCATCACCCCCAGCACGCCGAACAGCCCCACGATGCGCAGCAGGGTGTCAAACGTGGACGAGCCGAGAATGGTGACGACGCCGTTAAACACCTGACGCCACATGTCACCGCCGTAAATTGTGTACACCTCAGTCATTGCCGTTACCCCAGCGGTAGTTGCCCTGATAGGACGTGGAGATGATGGTGGAGACCTGCTGCTGCAGGTACTGCATGTTGCGGTCGATGCCGTCCAGCGCGTTCTGGTCCGCCGCCGACTGCAGCTTCATCTGGGCCAGCAGCGACTGCGCCTGCGCTACATTGTTACGCAGCTCGCCCGCGGCCTGCTCAGGGAAGTTCTTGCCGGCCAGCGACTGCCCGGCCTGCTTCACCAGCTCCTGCAGGTACTGGATCATCAGGTCCTGGGCAATAAAGTCCGCCACCTGAATGAGGTAGGTCGGGCTCATGCCCATGCTGCGCGAGTTGGTCAGGTACTTGAGCACCGGTACCGAGGTGGTGTTGATGAAGCCCTTTTCCCGGTCGGTCATGCCGGTGTCGTCACCCAGCTTCTGGTTGATGGACAGCATGATGGTGCGCACCAGCGTCACCAGACCGTTATCGCTGCTTACCGTGACGTCAGTCACCGTCGGGCCGAGACACAGGTCGGCATCGTCACAGCCGTAAATCTTCGCCGTACCGCCGCGCATCAGCACGGTGATAACGTCGCGGTTGTCAACCATCGGCGTGAGGATGGTGACGTCCCCGGTCTTGTTAAAGATGATGGAACCCACGATGCTCATCACCAGCTCCTTGAGCTGCCGGTTGCCGTCGAACAGGTGGTTGCGCCCCAGCGCATCCCACACCAGGTTCTTGTTCTTCAGCACCTGGTCCTTCATGTCGTCACCGGCGCGGCCGGTCACGCTGTCGCCCTGCCCGCCCACCGTACAACCCTGCCGGGACGCGGCCCAGTCCGAGAACAGGTTGCTCTCGCCCGCAATGTCCTGACAGATTTTCTGGTTCGACACCTGCGAGACGGGCCACAGGCCGCCGATAATGCCCTGCGCGGCCTGACACGAGCTCATGTTGGCCGAGTTGACGTCGGAGGCGAGCTTCTGCAGGAAGTCCTTTGCCTGCTTGAGCTCCGGCACCATCGTCTGCAGCGCAAGGTCAAAGGCATAGCCCGCGGCGTTGCTCATTATCTGCTTCACGAACCGCTGCAGTTCCGCGCCGTTGATAAAGGAAAACGCGCCGAGGTAGGCATCGATACCGCCACAGCCGGCGTTGAGCGAGGGCACCTGCATTGAGATAAGCTGAACCTGCTTGACCGGATTACGCAGGTAAACCGAGCCGCCGGTCATATATCCGGCCGCCTGCCCCTGCCACGCCTGCGCTTTTGAAACGTTGCCGTCATAGCCCAGGCTGCCGAAAAAGCCGTTAAGGTCGCCCTGCACGTCGGCCAGAGCGGGACTGCTGATGGCCAGTGCCGTCGCGGCGGAAAGAAGGAACTGCCTGAGTTTCATCTGAGGATGCTCCGTAACAGGATAAATTTTGTGTTTCATTTACTCGCGCTGAATCAACTAAACAGACGGGAAACCGGGCACGCGCTTAAAGCGGATGCCGGATGGCATTCTTCTGCTGGTGTTAAGCAAGCAAGGCGTTGTGATTGAAACGAAATGAGTTGGTGATTCGTGCAGTTATGGTGACTTTTTCGCAAGCATCATAGCGTCCGGATATTACTACCTCGGCATTATCTCGTTGTTCGCAATACACAAAATAATGACAATATGGTCCCTGACCATAAGTAGAAAAAGAAGTCACCCTGAGCCACAGCATCAGGACAATAACGCTGGTTGAAATTCCAGAATGCGATGCCCAGGCTGACTGCGACGATAAAACCATAGCGCCGCAGCCAGCCATTCAGGGAGGGAAGTTTCCCGTTAACCTTAAAATACAGCCAGAGTGACCAGACCGGCATCAACGTCAGTATCCAGCCAGGAAGACTGAACATTCTGAGATCCATCATAAAGCGGTGAACCTGCGGTGGAGGCAGCGGCGGCTCAGCGACCGGAGAGAACTGAAATAACCAGCCCGTGGTAATGGCCCAGATTACCGCCCCGGCAATGGCCAGCTTAACCTGCAGCGTCATGGTATTTTCTTTTTCGGGTACGTCTGACTCAGTTTTCATAGGTAGCTCCTGTAAGTCATAAATCCCTGGCGGCGCAGCGTGATGCTGACCAGCGCACCGCAGGCAAACCCGCCCGCCAGCGACAGAAGAAAAATCAGCGGGAAGTCCCGCAGGCCGTTCATCAGCACATCGCCGGACCCGGCGGGAGACGGTAAAATGCGGGTACTGAAGGTTTCGCAGACCAGCCAGGCATACAGCCCGGCAGCGGCCAGCAGCGAGACGCAGACGAGCAGCAGCGCCGTCCCGGAGCGCGAGAGCGTGAGAGGTTTTTCGTGCATGAGGATTATCCGTGAGGTTACTGCGCCGTGAGCGCCTGACTGGTCGGAACCGGGCCCAGCGCGTCGGGCGCCAGGTGGTCAATGTCTGCTTCAATCATCTGTGCCAGCCGCTGGCCTATCGTGCCGGCGTCGGTCACGCCCTGATAAAGCGGGTAAGCCGTGTTGGTGTTGACGTTAACCATAAAGGTGGTGGGCGTGGCGATGGGCAGCCCGTTGCCGAAGAAGGTCAGGATCTCCCCGGCAATCGGCTCATTCGCACCGGCCTTGCGCGGAATAAGCGCCACCGGAAACGCGCTGTCGCCGTAGCCGTCGAGCGTGTACGGATACACCTTTATCCCCGTCTGTTCGGCCCACGCCTTCAGCACCGGGTCAAACTTCGCGCTGTACTGACAGCCGCGCTGCATGAACACCACGATGGCGTAGTCGCTGAGGTTCACCGTGCGCCCGTCGGTCAGCGTCATCATCTGCGGGGCCCGTCCGGCGCGGCCCTGCGGTAAGCCGAGCGACGGCAGTGCCGGTGCCCAGCCCGTGCTGGTCTTGGCCTTCTCCAGCGCCGCAATATCGTCGGCCACCGAAGCCTGCCCGGCCAGAGGTGCCAGCATCAGCAGCAGCGGAATAAGTGACTTCAGCTTCATGGCGTTTCCTCCCGAAGGGCGTGGTGAGATGCGTTTACTGGTCATAGGTCTTCCTGTGCGGCTGACGGCGAAAGACGGGCGGGGCCGTGAAAACCAGCGCAATCAGCAAGCTGATACCCGCCGCAAACGTATACGCCGTGGCCAGCGTGTCGTTGATTTCCGCCACCCAGGCGTCACGGCTTCCGGCCTCTCTCACGCAGGGTGCCGGCCGGACCGGCGACGGACTGTCCGCCCCGCCCGTTGTTGCCGGGACGCAGTGCATAACCATGCCTGCGGGCGCATCGCGAAACATGGCCTCTGCCTCCTGCAGCAGTGCGGCCCCGGCGTTGCCGCGCGCGACCATCACGGCCAGCACAAAGAAAAACAGGGCAGGTCCGGTCACAAAGGTCTGCAGCAGCACCGTGCGCAGCCAGCGGCCGGTATAGCGCAGCCGTTCCCTGCGGTCATGACGTAATGATTTCATGCCTGACTCCTTAAAAGTTCGGCTTAAAGCCGGTGGCCACGTTGAGGAACCGCTTCGCCAGGTCGTCCTGCGTCATAAAGCCGTAGGCCAGCGGGCGGTAGTCTTTTGATGCCGGGTCGACCAGAAACAGGGCCGGATAGTGGCTGATGCCCATCCGCGCGCTCTGCCCGCCGTCGGGCCGGCTGTCCGGCACCTGCGGTGAAACCTGACCGTCCATGCTGACCGGGATGAGCGCGACGTGACGGGTACGCGCAAAGTCCGCCACCACGCCCGCCATCTGCGCATCAATCGGGTCGCCGCCGCGGTAGAAGTACACCAGCCCGTACTGGCCGGCGAGCTGCGCGATGGCCTGCGTCTGGTCCGCCTGGTCGCGGGCCTGCTGCAGCGGCGCGGTGCTGTTGTAGTGCGGATGCTCGAGGTTGTAATCGAGGTCCGGATGATGCAGCTGCGCCACCGCGAACGACTGGCTGAACATCGAGGCCCGGTCGGTCCAGAACTTCTGCCAGCGCAGGAACGTCGCCGTGTTCTCCGCCGACGGGTGCAGGATGGCGTTGTTCAGCGCCTCCTTCGTGTAGCCCTTCAGCACGTCGGCCTGCTCGCCGGGTGACAACCGGCTGAAGTCCGGCACCTGCTGTGTGGGCCGGGGCTTCGGCGCGGGCGTTTCCGCCTTTTTCTTCGGCTCGTTGTACCAGTGCCAGCCGGTGAACGGGTCGGCCGGATCCACCACCTCATCCGCCGGCGGCGGCCCGTCCGCAAACGCCGGCAGCGCACACGCCATCACGGCGGCCAGTAACAGTGCTCTCATCATTTCCCTCCGGTCTGCGCGTTAACCTGCGCGGCGATGCGGTCTTTCGCCTGCTTCACCATGGCGGCGGAGTCAGGGATCTTCTGGTTGGTCATCAGGTCGGTATAAAAGTCCTGGAAGTTAATGAGGTCGAAGTTGATGGCCTGCAGCTCCGGGACGGTGACACCCCGACAGTTGGGCGAATCGCCGCTGCCAAAGCTGACGTGCAGCTGGTCACGGCGGCCCTGCTCCTGGATGATGCGGGCGAGCTTGCCGCCAAACACGCAGTACGCCTGCTTTTTCTGTACGCAGACGCCGAGCACCGCCCGGGCGCAGGCCTCGCCGACCAGCACCGTCACCTTCTTGGCCTTCGCCTTGCCGATGGCCATCTCCTCGCTGTTGCAGTTGGCCAGTCCCGAGCTGTTGCCCCAGCCGGTGTCCACGCAGCAGTTTGAAAAGCCCGCCATCGCCTTACGGCACGACATCGCCTGTCCGGTAAAGGCCTTCACCGTTATCTGGTCGCCGTTCTTCACGTCATCACCGGCGGAAGCCAGCCCGGCAAGCTTGGCCACCGCGGTGTCGAACCCGCCGTCACCCGCCCCGGTGGTGTCGCTGCAGTCGCCGGTCTGGCAGAAGTAGTTACCGGCACACAGGAGCCCGCTGGAGGTGTAAGTGGTCTGGCACTGGTACGTGTCCTGCTCGTGCAGGCAGGAACTGCCCTCTGAGGCGGTGCAGGCGCGCGCGGCCACCGTGCAGTTCCTGTTGGCCATAAGCTGGGCGCAGTTGCCGGTCGACGTCACCGGCACGATGTACGCGTCCGAGTACTGCCAGCAGTCGCTGTACTGCGTGTAAGTCTGGCCGTTCTGGCTGACGCTGCGGTTACCGCCCGGATCGATGCAGGAGGCACCGGCCCCGGCCGTCGCCGTTGACTTGTCGAAAGCACAGCTCTCCGACCAGACCACCTGAGACGAGGTGGTGTCCCGCTCGGCGGTCATCGGCAGGGTGACGGTGATAACATATCCGCCATTTGCCAGCGCTTTAATGACCCCGTCACGCCCCGAATCATAGTGCCCGTCGGTGTTGTAACGGATAAGTAAGGAGACGACCTGCCCTTTGGTGACGTGCTGCGCGGCAATGTCAAAGCTCCCTGATTTGTTCACGTTGGTGGTGATGGACGTCCCGAGCGCTGAGATGCTGTAGTTAAGGCGGGAGTCTCCCTTGTAGCCGGGCTGAGAGGGTAACGTGAAGGAAAAGGTTCCGCTGGTCAGCGTGCCGTCATCAGGCACCGTGAAGTCATAGCGTATCCAGTAGTTATCCAGGAGGACGGCGCTGGAGCTACCGGCGTTCATCACCAGCTGCGTGGCGTAGGTTTCTTTCGACCCGGTGACCTGAATGCTGCCCGTGCGGGCGCAGGTCTGAACCTGATTCACGTCACGGTCGCAGGAATAGTTCTCAAACACGCTTTTGGACACCACCTTCGTGGTGCACTGGCTGCTGGTCCCGTCCATTACGGTTCCGGCGTTCGCCTCGGCGGTCTTGCCGTTCTGGATGAAGTCCGCGTTGGGATCGATGGTGACCGCCGGGTTTTTCGTTGAGGAATCGGTGATGGCCTGCCCGGCCTCGCTCTGCCCGAGTTCGGTCTGGCCCTTGTCGCTGATACCGCCGTCGCCGCCCTGCACGCCCCCGTAATATCCGCTCTGTGAGGGACTGGCGGTGTAACCCGGAATAACCGACGCCGGGTCGGTCCCTTTCGTGGCGGACGTACCCTGCCCGGCGTTGCTTTTTCCGTATCCGGCCCCGTCATTGTAGGCATCGCTCACCGCACCGGCCCGGGCGCCAGCTGCACACAGCAGCAGAAAAGAGAGTATAAAGAGGCGCTTCATTTCCCGGACTCCCCGTCCCGCAGCAGCTGCGCCGCCGTTGTGCCACAGTCACCGCGCTGCCTCACCTCTTCCAGCGCCTGCTTCACCGGCAGGCTGCCATAGAGCACGTCGAACTTCGTTCCGCAGGTCACCACCAGTGCCGGCACGGCTTTGATGCCGTACTGCTGGTACAGCGTCGGGTCAATCTGTACCCCCACCTGCTTGTCCTTTTTCGACAGTTCAAACATCACCGAGGCGGTTTTACGAAAGTCGTTGTCCAGCAGGCCGCGGAGCGTCGCCGGGACACCGAACCGTCGCGCGTCCGCAAGCATTGGCAGCAGCCCCTCTTCCGGGATGCCCAGGCTGACGAAGTACACCGCCCGCGGGGTGCTGCGACTGGCGCTGTTCTGCTCTGACTGGGTGGCGGCGATTTCATTCTGCAACTGCGACACGCGCCCCTGCTGCGCATCCGGCAGGGTAATATTCATGCCCTGCAGCTGACTTTTGAACACCTCAAGGTCGCGCTGCTGCTGTTTCATGTACGCCATATCGTTACCGGATACGGTGGGCTGCTGCGCCGCCTGCGCGCCTGCGGCAGACAGCAGCACGGCGCTGAGCATCAGTGCCGTCATCGAAGTGCATTTCATGGTGAGTCCTTACAGGTAAACGCAGTTGCGTTTTCGCCACATGAGGTAGCCGAAGTTTTTCTTTGAGGCCGGGGTGTTGTGCACCGAACCCCAGAGCTGCGTGGTGGTGCCGAACGGGTGACAGTCACCCGGCTCGGGGTACATATTGACCATCTGATAGCGCCAGCGGGATTTCGGGATGATCGGGGACGGATATTCGTAGCACACCGCAAGGTCCGCCCCCACCGTCTCCATCACCAGCCCCTCCCGGTGCAGCTTGAAGGCCATCCGTTCGCTGACCAGCAGCGAGGCCTCCAGCGGGGAAAACTCGTTGCTGGTAAAGCCGGTAAACGGGTACATCGACCCCTGCGCGCCGGCGCACCAGAACAGCGGATCAAGCGGCACGCCCGCAGTGGAGGCAATCGAGTCGGCCGCACAGGCGCCCTGCGCCAGCAGGTTGCTGAACAGCGCGACCTCCGGGTTCAGGATCATGGCCAGCGTGCTGTCGTTCCAGAGCGGATCCACCTCAGAGAGGTAGGCGATATCCATGTCCCCGGTCTGCATGCAGCCGGTGCTGGTGATGATGTTCAGCCAGTAAATCAGCGGGTACTTGTACCAGTGAACGTGGTAGAAGCTGCCGGGCGACGGGGAATCACTCTGCCCGCCCCGTCCCGTCCCGGTACGGCCAAGGTCGATTTTAAATCCACCCATATTGACCATGACACCCGGCTCGCGCGTGACGTCGGTCAGCGCCAGCGGCTCCCAGAAACCGATGGCGAGCCCCAGGCGGTAAAAGATGCCGTAGGGGCACAGCTGGATGGGCGAGGCCGGGTTTGGCGTGTCCGGATGGCCGCCCGAGGCCAGCTGAATGCTGCCGAGCGACATCGGAAACAGGCACTTCCAGCAGACGTCGCTGATGGGGTTCACCCAGCGCCCGTCGCCGGCGTTGGTGGTTGCCGCCGCTGCCGGCCGGGTGATGAAGACGCTGAGCAGCAGCGCCAGGACAAACAGGTACGGTCTCATGCGGCATCCTTATCCCGGCAGGGACGCAGCCAGATGCAGACCGGCCCGTCCTCCGTGTCGTGGATGCTGCCGGTAAACCAGTCGTCACCCGGCGGGCGGGAAGGTGACCAGTCGCTGCAGCTGCCGGTCTGCCGGAAACGCGCCATCTGCCATTCATCCACCTCATTTTCCATCCAGGTGGTGGCAGAGACGAGGTGATGCTCTGCAAGCCACGCCGTAAATTCGCCGGGCGCTTCAAACTCGCCGCGTGCCGGTTCAAAAAATGCCGGGTGCGTCCAGCCGCCCCAGCGATCGCGTACGACCGGCTGAGCCGGTATTTCAGCAGGGTGTGTCATAAAGGTGAGTTTCCATCGTGACGGCAGCGGAACTGCCGGAGTCAGACGTTAATCAGGCCTGCCTGCGCAGGCAGGAACAGGGTATTAATCGCGGGAAACGGGCCGGTTATCCTTCATTATCCCGCCGCGGCGCATCACCTCCCCCACGTCGCTTTCATTGAGTGAAGCCAGGATAATGTCCCTGCGCAGCTCGTACCCCAGCGCCAGAAAGGACTGCAGCGCGGCCCGGATAATGTGGATTCTGAATACAGCGGATGCTCCCGTGCCATCACCCGCAGATGCGCTTTTTCAGCCTCATCGATGCGGGTAATGGCAGAATAGCGTTTGATCTTTGCGGGACTTTTAGCGTGGATCATTTCAGCGCCACCTCCTGCACCTTCAGCCAGCTGTCGTCACGCGTGATGCGCACGGGCGTGTGCTCAAGGCCAAATTTTGTTGTCAGGGTGCCGTACTGGTCAAAGTACACCGGTTCGTCCAGCGCGATGCTGCTGTCGTGGATGTTGCCGCTGACCAGTATGACCTTAAAGTTCTGCTGCCCGGCGAGCTGCTGCTTCACCCACGCCATCTGCGTTTTATTGTCGCCGTCGACGAAGTAAAGCGTCTCGCTGTACGGGATTTTATCCAGCGGGTTCACCTGGTCACCGGCCCGGGCAATGACGTTGCCGCGCATATCCCGGATGGTCTCGCGGACCGTGAACGTCGGGTCATAGCGCCAGCTGCGGTCCGTTTTTGCAGGCGTGAGTCCGGCCACCGGTGCCGGGCGCACGGCATGGGCCTTCACCCGCGCCTCCGCCTGCAGCCGGTCCATCTCGCCGCTGTCCTTCATGCCCTGCAGCCGCTGCCCGATAAAGGTCAGCAGGTCAGGCTCGGCGATGGGGAACAGGTGGCCGGTGGTGCCGAGCTCCTTTGCGCCTGCCGGCAGGCTCAGGGCACCCGTCAGCAGAACGACGGCCAGCCGGCGGTTCATGGTGCCTCCTGCATGCGGCGGGCGATGTCGGCCTGAATAACCGGCGTGATGTCCTGCGCCGGGGACACCACCGCGCCGGCGGTCAGCACCAGCGCGTTATGGTCCTGCTGCCACGCCTGCAGGCTGCAGTCCAGCGCCTGACTGAAGCGCTGCGTGAGCGCACGGGCGCTGTTTTCGTCCAGTTCACGCCGCGCCGACTGCTGTTTGAATGCGTCAATGGTGCCTCGCATGTCAAACACCACCGCGTCACGCTGGGTATGCGTGGCAATAAGCTGGCTGATGCCCGCACCGGCGGCCAGCAGCAGCACGCCGGCGGCCAGCATCAGCAGGTGTCCCCGCAGGATGCGGCGGGGCGGCGCGTTTTCCGTGTTTGCCGCAGGCTCATCTGCGGGGGTGTTCACGATGTCACTCACTGTGCGTCTCCTCTCTGATGCTGTCACGCAAGCCGGCCCACACCTCAAGCTCGTGCAGCTCGTCCCGGTACATCCAGGGCTCCGACGCCAGCAGGTAGGCGGCTTCCTCACTGGTGGCACCGGCCTTCTGGGCTTCGTTCATGTACTGGAAGTCCTGACCGCGCGTGCTGAACATCGCGCGGGTGACCGGATCCACAAACACCCGGTGGAACGAACTGTTTTCGCCGGTGGAAATCATCACCGAGCTGAACCCCGTGTCCTTCGCCGGCTGGAAGCCGCGGATAACCTGCGTCTCGAGCTCGCTGAACTGGTCCGGGTTGGCGTTGAGGTAGGTCCTGAACGCCTTGGCGTCCTGCAGCAGCGTCACTTTGGTGCCTGAACAGTCCCACGCGGCCGCAGCGGCCGGCGGGGCCGCCTGGTCTTTGGTCCCGGTGAAGTCCTTGATACCCTGGGTGATGGTGATGAACGCCCCGCGGTGGCGGCGCACCGTGCGGTAGCCGGTCTCGATAAAGCGCGCGGCGTGCGGGTTGGAGCCGCTGAACAGGCGCCAGGCCTCGTCGATAATGGCCACCTTTTTCAGGTCCCGCGGCGAGTGGTACATCTTTTCCTGTATCGCCAGAATGAGCGAGTACAGGATGGCGGACAGCAGGTGCGGCTGATTCTCGAGACTCAGCAGCTCCAGCACCGCAAAACGGGTTTCGCCGTCAAGCGTCGGGCTGTCAGAGTTGAAGTACTCGCCGTTCGCGCCCGTAGTGCACCAGCGGTCAAGCAGCAGGACCAGCTCGTTGATACGGCTCATGATGGTCGGCTGTTCGCCGAACTCCGCCTTCACCTCCGCGGACTTCATGAAGCCGACCACGTCGTCAATGCGGGCCTTGTTACCGCGGGCCTCCCATGCCGCCACCACGCCTTTAAGCAGGATGGTTTCGCTGACCTTATCAAGCGGATCGTTAGGGCTGGCCAGCACGGTCAGCAGCCCGGTTATCCCTTCAGCGGACTCCTTAATGTCGCGGACGTTGGCAAACGGGTTGAAACGCAGGGTGGCGCCGTCAAGGTATTTGCCGCCCGCCTGATTACAGAAGTTCTTGTAGCTGGCCCCCATGTCGATAACCCAGGCAAAGCCGCCGTCGTTCAGCACCTGACGCAGGATTTCCTGAATAAAGAAGCTTTTTCCCGCCCCCGTGGTACCCGTCACCGCAATATTAAAGTTGGTGGAGCCGTTGCTTTCGCTGAACATGTCAAAGAAGGCCAGCTGGTTGCGGTAGGTCGGCAGCGGGCTGCCCAGCGGTGACATCTGCCGCTCGGCCACCACCGGCATCAGGTTCACGGCGTTAAAGCTCTTGCAGCGCAGCGTGGCGCCCATCGTCACCATGTCGTCCCATAGCCCTTCCTGCATCATGAACGGGAAGGTGGTCAGCCAGTTACGCAGCTGCTGGAAGCGCGGAGCCGAGATTTCCAGGTCGTTTTTGCGGAACACGTTGATGGCCGCCAGCTCACACGCCTGCTGTTCACTGGTGCTGTCCGGGGTGAACAGCGTCAGGTTCAGGGTGACGTTGCACATGGCAATCTCGTTGCTGGTCAGCCCCTGACGCAGGTCGCGCCACTCTTCGTACGCGCGCTGGGTGCCGGGAAACAGCTTGCCAAAGGAGGTGCCGGCCTTTTTACCGAGGTCCTGCTCCTTCTTGAACGCCTCGTTCTGGCTCTTCACCTGGTCCTCAACGGAGACGGTCCAGCTGATGATAAACGGGCAGGGAATGCCAAGGTCCGGGAAGCGCATGTTCTGCAGGTTGTCCGCCGCCTGCCACAGGGCAAACTTCTGCGGGGCCTTGGTCAGCTGCATGTTGACGATGCGCGTGCTGGCTACCGGGCTGTCGCGCCCGTCGCCGAGAATGCGGTCCTCCTGCTGACGGGCGGTGGTCAGCCGCAGGTAGCCCGGGTGCACCTCCATCTCGGTGCTGTGGTCGATGCACTGCCGGTGCAGCTCCTGCTCCGTGTTCCAGTGGTCGTCGCTGCGGGTCACCTGGCCGGGGCGGTAGTTCAGCTGCTCGCGCATCACCGCCAGAAACTCCGGCACCCCCACGCGGCGGGTCTCCATGTGCGCCGCCATCAGCGACACGCGCAGCGTCTCGCGCAGCTGCACCACCTGGTCCATCGCCCGGATGCCGCCCCGGCCCGGACGGGCATAAACCAGAAACACCCGGTAGTTGCGCAGGTAGAGCGGATACTCGCGCTGGTTGGCCAGCCCCTTCAGGGAGGCCCGTTCCCAGTACGCCTTGGTGATGGCATTAAGGCGCGGTGCCATATCGCCCTTCCACATCGCCTTGCTCAGCCCGTTGTCGAGCATTTCCCCGACGCACTTACTGGCCACCATCAGCACGGTGACCGGCGTTTTGCGCGGCAGCTTCTTGCGCAGCAGGTCGTCCAGCGCCTGCACCACCTGCTGGTTTGCGCCGGCGAGCGGCGCCACCTCCATGACGAAGCCGATTGAGCGGCTGTTAATGTAGAGCTCGGTTTTGTCGTCATACATACGGTAAGGCAGCAGGCTGGTCAGCGAGGGATAGCTGAAGCTCTGGCGCAGCATGTCGCCCGCCGCCTTCGCCCCGCCCTCGTCCTTACTGCCGGCAAAGATACCGGCCAGCTGGTCAATCCAGGAATCGCTCATTATTACCTCCGCGATAACTCAGTACATTACGCAGGACTTCCTGCATGGAGACGGTCTTTCCTGATCCGGTGGTGCCGGTAAAAAGAGTGTGACCGGCATCGCCTGGCAGGAAGTTGAATAAGGTGTGCACGGCATGACGGTGCATCGCTCTGGCGCTGGCCTCCCCCTGCAGCCTGTGCGTTTTGATAAAAGCCGGCAGGCCGCTGCACGCACCGGCCTTCAGCGGGAATGCCGTCATTTTTTGGTTCTGCGCGGATGCCATGCTTACTCCCCCTCGCTGATAACGCGGAAGTCTTCATCCCAGCGGGACTTCTTCTTCACGAACTCGACTACGGCCGGCTGATGGAAACTGTCCTGCTCATCGACCCACGGCGCTATCCACAGCCGCTGGGTGGCGTCAGGAATGCGCAGGGCATTCACCCGTCCCGCGCTGGCGTACTCGCCCGGCGTGACCGGCGCAGCCTGCGCCCGCACCGGGATGTAAGAAGCCCGAAGGGCGTTACTCGATGAAACGGCAGGCGGGGTGATAACCGGTCGGGATGCCAGGGTGGCCGTACTGATTTTCCGGTCCGGTGATGCGGCCGGCCGGCTGTTCGGGAGCGTGGCCAGCGACTCACCGGCAGGCTTTGGGGATGCCTGCGCCTCAGCCGTCAGGTCATCAAGGCTTTTGCCTTTCGCCGCCAGCCGGCTGGCATCACTCATGGAAAGGCACTGGTCGGTGGCCGTCTTGTTGCAGTCAAAATCAGAGTTCATACCGGCACAGCCGGTGAGTGCGGCGCACAGCAGTGCGCCACCAAGCAGTTTGTACATGGTGGAGTCCTAAGTAGCGGCCGGGCCGCAGCAGGTTATAAAGTTCTGAAGGGAGTGAATGAAAAGGTAAGAACTGGCCCTGGTGAAGGCTGCGGTTATTTCACCTGATGAAACGCCACGGGAGACCGGCGGTCACGTTTGCCGAAACGAAACTCAACGATGGTGTTAAATACATCGCGGTCAAACGTCTGCGGGCGGTACACCGACGGGTAATCCTCACCAGGCGGTTCCTGCGAGAAGACAAAAAGGCTTACCCCGCGCTCAGTCAGCCGGCTCAGCAGGGCGTTAAATCCCCGGCCTGCGCCCCGTGGAATAAATCCGTCGACAACGATCACCGGCTTATCGCTGCTGAGGATCTGCGCCTCAATTTCGGTGTACTGCGCCGTCCACTCGCTGAGTGACAGCAGCTCACGGTTGATGTACGCCCCCTGAATCGAGGCCGCCAGACGGCGGGCGACATTCGATTTCCCCGTCCCGGTCCAGCCCTGGACATAAAAGTGTCCCTTACGTCCGTGGTACAGCGCCTCCAGCTTTTCCGTGTTTTCCTTAATACTCAGCCGCAACACGATTTCAGGAAGGGGCTCGTGATAAGTAATGTCGCACATAGCGTTCTCCGGTTATGGTTTTGCCCGTAGCGGTTAAGCCGGTGAGGCCGGCGCACAGCCGCGCCCGCCGGGTATCTTTCGGCAGCGTTACGGGCAGATGAGAGGGTTTTACTGACGGATAAGGTGTTATGGCGTGACGGACGATGGTTACGGGGTGTCAATCATATCGCCGGGGGATAAAAAGCCCTGGTGTGGGCGGAAATAACGGCTGATAAGGCCGCTGAAGAAAGCGAAACAGAATAATTGAGCGGCTTCACACGCCGGGTTGCTTCCCGGTCAGGAGCCGTTCATCGCGTGCCGTTACGGCCGGCCCGTTTCGCAGTGCCGTTCTGCGTCCTCCACCTGAACCAGCAGCGCGGCCAGGTCGCAGATATTGGCCTGCCGGTTACGGCACGCCCGGCGATAACGAAGTCGCAGGGCACAAAGCCGGATAAGCGCCTCGCGGGCGTTTTCAGTACCACTGTTCATACCAGAGCTTCCTTATGTCACGCGGGCAAAGTGCCCGCACAAAAACAAAAAAACGACTGACAAAACATCCTGCCTCAGCAATATGGTGGACCTTTCAGATTTGTATCCGGGACGTGATGCACGTCACATTAAATAAACCAGGGAGGGTAATCATTACCCTCCTTTTGCAGCCTGACGACGAAAGCGCATCTCGCTGCGGATCTTTGCCTCGGTCAGGCGGCCGAACAGGTTGATCAACAGGATGGCGCGCTTTGCGCCGTCCGGCTGGTGCCAGATGGCTTCCAGTCCGTCAAATGCACCGTTCTCGATGGTCACCGTTTCACCGTGCTCCGGGTCAGGTGACCGCCCTGCCAGCGCCGCGCCGGCCTCCATCCGCATCCGCAGCGCCGCCAGCTCCGCACCGTCCATGATGGCCGGGGTGTTGTTGAAGCTGACGATACCCGATATGCCCCGCGTGGCCTTGATGGTGGTGGTGTGAATGATTTCCGCGTCGAAGTGCGCGAACAGGTATCGCGGAAAGGCCAGCACCTCGCTGCCGCCCCCGCCGCCGCGCGCATCAACCGAATGCACGGTAATCCGCGGCAGCCAGCAGTTCACGCCCTGATTTATCAGATTGTCCTGCGCCCGCTTCTCCTGCGCATACTTCGTTATCAGCACGTACCAGTTTCCGCGCTGACCGTCCGCCGCGCCGTCCGTTAAGTGTTTCATCACACCGTCCTCATCAGTTAATGGTGTCGCCAAGCTTCAGCTGGCTGGCCTGACGCAGCACCTCGTCCGGATTCAGTACCGGCGCGCGCGTGATGTTGTCACCAGAGTTGGTCACGGCGGCGGCGGCCTGCTGCGCCGTCGCCTGTGGCGCATCCTTCACCGCCTTCTCTGCCTCCACGTCTTCAATCGTTTCCAGCCTGAAGCCCTGCTGGAACACCACGGTGACGGCGTTGCCTGCCCCGATATCAATCACCGGGTGGTACTGCTCGGCGCGCTTAATCCAGTACTGGCTGAGCGTGTCCGCCGCCTTGCTGGCGCCGCCGCCGATGCCCTGCTTCAGAATGTCGCCCGCCCCCACCGAGGCGGTGGCCCCGAGTCCGACGCTTGGCGTGGCGGCCGACTGGATACCCTCGCCGAAGCCGGAAAGCAGCCCGGCCGCGCCGGCATAGCCAATAATCTTGCCGTTACGCATCACCGGCTTGCCGCGAATGCCCTGCTTACCCTGATAGGCCACGTGTCCGTCGAACGGCATGTCGATGTGCTTGCCGTTTTTCAGGATGCAGCTGATGTTCTTCGTGCGGACCTCACCACGTTCGCTGGAGATATCGCCGTAAATTTCCCCGGTCACGCGGCACTGGTCCATGTTCCAGGTCCGGCCGTTAGGCATCGATACGTCCCCGAGCAGGGTGATAACCACCGGCGAGGTGTTCTGCTGCCCGGTCACGCTGGCGTTTGCATCCGCCCCCTCAATCATCACCGCTTCGGAGAACGAGCCGGATGAAATCCACGGCAGCGTCGTCTTTTTGTGCTGCAGCGAGGCGTAGGTAAAGGTGCGGCTGGTCATGCCGCCGGTGCGGCCCGTACCGGCGCCGGGATAAAAGCCCTGCCCCTGCCCGGCCCCCTGACCGGGGTAAAACTGACTGCCCTGTCCGGCGGCCGGGCCCCGGTTCGGGTCGGTGATATTCCACTGTGCCGGTCCGGCCGGGCCGCCGGGTACGGGGCCGGGCCCTGCGGCCGGTGAGGTGCTGCCGGGTGCAACAGGAGGCTGCTTATCTGCCTGGCCCTGCAGCTTGCTGATAAGGGTGTCGAGGCGTTCAAGCTTCTGCGACATGTCATCCTTCTGCCGCTGCACGTCAGCTTTCAGCTGGCTGACGCTGGTCTCCAGCCCGGCCGTCTTGTTCTGCTGTTGGGTCAGCACCGAGCTGGCCACGCTGTCGGTGAATTTTGTGGTAACCAGCCCGGTCATGTCGGCCGCTTTGGGTGCCGGCGGCGGATTTTTAAGGGCCGCCTGGTGCTGTGCATACCACCAGATGCCGCCCCCGGTGGCCGCCGCCACCGCAAGCGTCACGCCGGCAACCATCCACTGCCGGCGACGGGTGGCGGTGTTGATGTTACTCATGAGCCGCCCTCCTTATCCGTTGAGAAAATCACCCAGACGTACCCTTCGCCGCCGGCATAAAGGCTGCGCGTGGACAGAAGCACCGCGCGCACGCCCTGCTGCCAGAACTGCTTTTCGCTGAGCTCGCGGGTAACGTATCCGCCGTTCTTCATACGGTAACGCATCACCCGCAGGTGAGAACCCGCCAGCTGGCGTTCGGGAGTGAGCGTCACGCCCGACGCCGGAGCGTAGGCCGGACCGCGGTCGGCCGGGAGTTCGGTATAGCTGTCCGGCACGCCGCCGTTAACCACGGTACGGGCCACGCTCACCAGCGTTTTCTCCCACGGCTGGCTTTCTTCCCACGCCTTCGCATCGGGGTTGGCCTTCAGCCGGGATGATGCCGGAATGAGCCGCAGGGTTTTCCCGTCTCCGGGCTTTGGGACCACATCGATGGAAGCGCCGACGCCGCCGGCCGTTTCCAGGAACAGCGTGAAGTTCTGACCGGTAACGGGCGTGATGAGCAGCGCGCCGTCCTCGGTGTTCTCCTGGGTGAAGGCATTCTCCGGCCCGGTCACCCGGGTGATGAGTTCGCCGTCGATGACGATTTTGTTCGGGCTGGTATTGCTGAGCTGTGCTTTCAGGTGCGCGTCGTTTTCAAACACCGTACCGGTGGGGCCGCTGACGGCCGCCATGGCGGCGGGAGTAAGGAGTGCGCCCGCCACCAGAGCGGCAGTAAAGGTGACTTTCATGCTGTTATCCCTGTGGCGAGAGGCCGTCAGGCTTACCGGGAGGCGTAACCTCCGGGAAGGCCGTGAGGCGGATAAGCCCGTCAACGTAATGCAGGCTGAGGCGGTAGGCTTTGGTGACGTCAGGTATGGCAAGCTTCAGGCTGCCGTTTGACGTACCGGCAGAGAGCGTGCCGCTCACGGTGATATCCCCGGTCCCGGTGTCGGTCGACTCGTCATCAATCCGGAACACGGTGGAGATGCCGTTCTTTTTGATGTAGTCCGCTTCGGCGGCCAGCGACTTCTTCAGCTCCGAACGGTCTTGCGGCGGCACATAACGCAGCAGGGCCGCGTGCTGGGCATCCACCGTTTCCGGCGTGACGCTGAGGCGCAGGTTGGCGAATGAGCGGACCAGCATGCTGTTGAGGCTTGCATCGCCCTCTGCAGCGGTTGAGGTAAAGGCGCGGTCGAACATCATCGGCGTGGTGATGGTCTTCTGCGTTGAGTAAAAATGCCATGCGAGCGTGCCGGTGATGCAGTTGCCGGCGACGCTCAGCGCCAGCAGGCCGGTCATCGCGGTGAGCGCCATGACCGTCACCCGGTTGCGTGTTTCTTTTACCTGAAGTTTCATTATTCCTCCCGTCTGGCGGGAAAAGGCGCCACCCGCAGGCGGCGCGTGTCGCTACTGCATCCAGTGCCGGTTGCCCGAGTCGGGCGTCCGCCTGAACTGCACCCGGAAAAGCACCGTCGGCAGGTACCAGTAAAGAAGGTTCAGCAGCCACCAGGACCCCTGCCCTTTCTTCAGGTGCCTGACGAAGAGCCAGAGCACGGCCCCCACGCAGAGCATGATGATGAATATGTCGCAGAAGAAGCCGATGACGCCGCAGCCGACGAGAACGAAAGCCTCCTCGGGCGGGAGGCCGAACACGCGTTTCTGGCCGTTAAGCGTTTCCGGGAACCGGTATTTAAGCGCGTCGCTGTCCATGCAAATCAGGAGCCGGCGAGGGAGAAGAAGGCACGGGTGATAAGGATAAGAATAACGAGGCCGGCAAAGACCATCGGGTTGCGGGTTTTGATATAGCCGACAACGGACACGATAATCTCGGCAATATACAGCACCCACTCAACCGTACTTCCGTGGCCGAAGGTATCGTTGGCATCCGCCTTCTGGGATTTCAACAGGTCTTCAGCACCGGCAATGTGCGGGAATATAACCACCGCCAGCATCAGCGCAAATAGTGCTAAGTTACGCTGGGCTTCAGGGGAATGTCTTAGACGGCTTTTTAAACGGGGAATACTGAAGGAGTAAATACTTTTTTTGATGTGGGAGATAATGTTACCAGAACGCTTAAGCTCACTTTCAGGCAATGCTACCGCCACATTTACCGGTTCCCCGGAAATGGTAGAAAGAGATTTCATTTATTTATTCCTGCTAAGATTAATGACAACCACCCATAATGCCTTGATATAACCTACTTCATGATCTGGCATGCTTGCAGAGCATCTACATCGGTTATTTCAAAGTAGAGGTGTATGCGATAACTTCATTCAAACAACAAGAAGTCATGTAAAAGCACTCCAAGAACCCAGGTGTTTTAAAACATTAAAAGGGATACCACCTCCTTGATAGATAGAATCACATCGTCATAGTTAGCCCACTCACTCAACATCAAAACACAATAAGCAAGTGAGAGAAGACAACGAAAACCACTCAAAAAGAACCATCAAATGATGAGAAAATGCTAATTTTCGAGATTGTTATTTGATCAATAAAAATCACATAAGATCATTAAAAGACCAGTTCAGATGAGTAGGTTCCTAATGAACCAAGACAAAACAACGGAAAAGCAATAATGATGTAAAAATTTACTATTGCACAGGCACTTAGTTGTTGAGACATGAAACTTACTCAACATCTTTAGCCCTCATACGCAATGAGCTACAGACCACTTTTTATACCAAGCCCCCCCTCAAACGCCTTACTGCACCTTGAATACCAAGGAATACATAAGAATTATCCATGTTTTGAGATTTTTGGCGAGTAGTTTTTGAGTATCTTTATGATTATTAACTGAGATTTTCATAATAAACATACATTTATCAATATGTTATGATCGTAAAAAAATCCTTTAAGTGATACACCATCGTGTATGATTTCTTAGATAACACAAATTGAAATCATTGCATTACTAATGGAAATGCAACCCTTTGTATAACCAGGAAAGGTGTCATGCAAAAGCAAAACGTGAATCTGGATAAAATAATAAAACTTTTCAACCTCAAAGGAATTGAAAAAAGAAAACAGGCATCAATGATGGCTGAAATTCTAGATATTAAGTATCAAAGTGCGAAACAGAAACTTGATGAAAAGCGCGGAATTACATATAACGAAGTGAAAGGTATATTTAAGTATTTCAATGTGTCTCTGGAAGAAGAGCGCAATCATAATGGAATTTTCATAATGAACGACATGCATGTTCGCTGCAATGTTGAAGTGGATAATTCCATAGTGAATAAAAAAGAAAACAACACTAATTATGCAACAATGAAAGGTAACTTTTACATAATCAACTCGTCTTCTTCATACTTTAGCCCCGAAATGAAGAAGGTTAACAAAATAGACTTCCTCCCTGCACCCAAGCTGGCAATACTTGACAACGATGTTGATATGCTTGATTTATTAAATTCAGTTTGTAATAGATACGGTATTAATGCATCTGTTTTTCAGAACAAAACCGAAATTTTAGCGGCAATGGAAAAGGAATCTTTCGAATGCTATATTATTGATTGGCTGCTGGATTACGCGGAAAACTCTGAAGAAGTCATTAAAAAAATCCGTAAAGACAGCGATAAAACTCCTATTATACTTTTAACTGGTCAATTAAATCAGCATGAAAGGGAAATAGGTGAGGCAATTATGGACTACGGAGTAGAACTCATTGAAAAACCGACAAGAATATTTATAATATCCTCGATATTATTAGCCAACTTATTTTACTAGCAGATTAGGAAAGTATGGAATTCATTAAGTTAGAACCAGAACACATCAAAGAAATGTACGATATAAGATTTTCAGTTGAAGAGAATTTTGTGCATCCACATCAGATTAAGTACTTACAGCGCCAGCAAGTTATTGAAGATGTTGAACAAGGCGGTGGTTGGATCTGCAAACTTGGCGAAGAATTTGTTGGTTATGGATTGGGTATTTTCGCGCCTAACCCTATGATTGGTGGTCTTTTTGTGAGGCCAGAATTTCAGGGAAAGGGAATAGGCAGTACCATTATGATAGAGATTATGGATTGGTTTTTCAACGATGGTCTTTCTGAAATTGAACTTACTACAGATCCAAGCTCGAATGCGGTTCTTTTTTACGAAAAGCATGGCTGGGCCAAAGCAGGTTTTGATGAGTTTGGTCAACTAGTAATGAAAGTCACTGGAAAATAAAATGAATAAAATAGTCATCACCTTTTTAGGGATTCTCTTCTGTAAAGCTGCATTTTCGGCAACATTAACTCTAGCTAATGATGGCACTGAAACATCCATTTCTACGGCTGATCTCCAGAAATTATCGGTATCGAAGATATCAACATCTACAAACTTCACCCCTTTTGCAGAGTTTGAAGGGGCTACTCTTACGAGCTTTGCTAAGAGCTACAACGTCCAAGGGCGGCTTTTACGTGTTTATGCGCTAGATGATTACAGCTATACAATACCTTTAAGAGAACTTGAGAAATTCAACGCAATCATTGCCTATAAAAAAAATGGTACGATGATGCCTGTATCCGACTTAGGCCCTTTTGCAATAATCTACCCCAGAGATCAGCACCCAGAACTTAACAGTCTTGATGTTAATGCCAAAACAGTTTGGCAGATCAAGAAAATAGAGGTGGTCGAATGAGATTTTTCCGGCCCTCTCTTATTATCTATCTGATTTTATCAATGCTCTTTACAGTAGCAGTTGTGGTTACTATTGATAAATTCAATGGAATCAAGGACCAGTACGCAAGCATGGAGCCTAACCTGGACAACTATTCAACGGCAGAGATACTCTTCCTTGCGTTTGAACGGACCAGAACTGCAGCTTATGATGAAGATAACCTTGATAACTTTGCGATTAAAAAAAGTATTTTTGATTCCAAAGTTCACATATTAAAAAATAAATCAATAAATATAAACTCATTTTATTATGAAGAGGATTTTTTAGCTAAACTTAACAAATTGGAAAGTCAAAGTGAAGCACTTAGTAGAATTTATGAAAAGAACATTCCATATAAAAACAGAAAAGAAGAAATATTAAAAAAAATGGACAGTATTCAACCAACACTAATCGATCTTCAAGAAATAATATATAGAATTCAAATTAGAAACTTTAATAAGATTAAATCCATCATTCAAGATAATTCGTCATATACGGAGGCTACTGCACTTGCTAGCATTTTCCTTCTCTTTTTGTTGATGCTCTTACTCTGGAAACACATATCAAAACTCAAAGCATCACTGAGAGAAAAAAATATCTTCATTTCTGCAATCTATCATGAACTTTCTGGATCAATACAGAAAATTCAAATGTCACGTGAAATGATCGATCTTAGAGGGGACATATTGTCAGCTGAAAAATACCTAGCAAACATAACATATCATTCAAACAAGCTCTTTCACCAAACCAAGGAAATTCTCGAATTTTCCAAGATTGAGATTGGTAATATTGAGATAAAAAAAACCATATTTGCTTTGTCTGAAATTATTGAAGACATTGAGCATCTCTTTAATATCAAAAACCATAACGAACTTATAGTAAAATCATCTAAATCTGATTTATGCATAAAATCTGATAAGCAAAAAGTTTCGTCTATAATTCACAATTTAGTAGATAACGCCAATAAAAACACCTTCCGAGGGAAAATAAACCTCACCCTTCGTTTAACTAATAACAACCTCTTTATCAAAGTCAGTGATACAGGTTGTGGGTTTGATATAAAAAAGCTAAATCGTTTATACGAACCATTCAATCAAGGTATGCAATCAGAAACTAAACAGGGTCTAGGATTGGGATTAACAATAATAAAAAGCCACCTAAAAACCCTGAATGCTAAAATCAAGGTTAGATCTACATTAGAAGTTGGTTCTGTTTTCTTTGTTTATATACCACTTATTAATAATAAGAAAGATTAACAAAAATGGGCCAAAGGCCCAATTTACTCATTCCTGGTCTAAAAAATGCTTCCTCTCAGATTTATCTTCCGCATCACTTATTCCTGTAAGATTATTATCAATGAGGGCCTCCAACGCGCCAGCAGCATTCTCCCCCCTGAGCTGCAGATACATTTCTGACAGCATTGCCATCATGGTGCTGATCCCCTCCCTGCTTCCAGAGACTTTACGTATTAGGTCCCTGTTAAAACCTTCCTCATCGAATTTACTACCTTCACCCTGATGTTTTTTTACCATCAGGCCAATGCCTACCAGTTCATTTACCACGGATGAAAAATTTATCTCGCCATGCGTTGCGCCGTTCTGCAGTTCGAGCTGAACAAGTTCATGTACTTCACGCTCGGTTTTTTCTTTAAAGTAAATATTTCTTCTTGCCATTTTTTTTCCTTAGCGCCACGTCAGAATACAGCCACGCCTGACATTGCATATTTTACGTTATAACCAGTACTGTAAAGCACCCACAATTCAACTTTTTACTAATATGCTTTTTTTATTATTCATCAGGTTTTCACTGTGTGTCAATCAGGCACTACAAATTAGTTTCCTGCGTCAGTCTGATGTGTGTCAATCAGGCACCTGAAGCAAATTGACAGTGTGTTAATCCGGCACCTTAGCGATTCTTGTGTATGTTAATTGAGCACCACACCTCAAAAAAAGTGTGTTAATCAGGCACTACTCATCATAATTATGTGTGTTAATCCAGCACTATCATGGGGCCAACTTTCCATAGATAATTGTTAAATAGTGATAACCACAATTAACACACCATACGGTGCCTGTTACAGTGCCTGATTTACACACAATCAGGCACCGCAAAGACACACAATCAGGCACCATTACAACACACAATTAGGCACTTAAAAGTGTGCTAATTAGCACACCACATACGCCATACATGTAAAATACCATGTCATAAATCAGGTAATCATATGTTATTAAATCCAAAAACCGCAAGATTACATCTTGCGTGGGGTGTGATTAAACTTAACCTTCCAAAAGCGGCTTGTTAAATACCGTCATCCTGCTGATTTCTTTTATTATGCCCCTGCCTTTGCAGGGTACCCCTGAGCGCTCCGTGCGCGTCTGTAACGAATTATCTTGCATCGGGTGATCTGACGCGCTATTTTCCTGGAAACCCGCTGTATTTAATTTCCTCCACGTCACGGGACTGTCCCTAATGAAATGGTTTGCAGTACTGGCATTAACGGCCGCATTTACCGCGCAGGCAAAGCCTGAAATGTGCTTTACCCGTGCCGGACACGATTACGGGATAGACCCGCTGCTGCTCACGGCAATATCAATTAAAGAGTCCAGGCTTATAGCAGATGCGGTAAACGGGGATAACCGGAATAAAACGGAAGATGTGTGCGGGATGCAGGTCAACAGTTCTCATTATAAAAAACTGAAGCAATTCAATATTGATCGCGCGCGCCTGCTCGACGATCCCTGTATATGCGTTTACGCCGGCGCATGGGTTCTCGCCCATAACTTCCGGTCTTACGGTAAAAACTGGAGCAGCGTCGGCATGTATAATACCGGCCCTTCACCAAAGCTCATCACGCAGCGAAACGCCTACGCGAATGATATTAAAAATATTTACAGAGTCCTCCTGGCAAGGGCAATCGTTGCAGGTGGGAATAACCAGTCTGGCATCGCTGCAAAAACGGATACTGACAATAATGACGAACCCACGACGCAAGTCATAAAAAAACCGGTCAGATGACCGGTTTCTTATTTATCACCACGGCTGCATGGGCCATCCTTCAAGCGGCTTCGCATCGCGATCAATTATCACCACGTCCGCCCCGTTAATTTCTCTCGCCTCCGTAAGCAGCCTGATGGCGTCTTCAGACAGCCCGGCGTTGCGCATACACATTGCCGGGATAGCCAGCTTCCCGGGAATGATCATAAAGCCAAAAAAAATATTAACCACCCACCGTTCCGGCCCATTACCTGCCTGTTCCCCGCTCAGCTCTGCCAGTATTACGGCGTCACGCCGGGTGATATTGTTCATTGAGCAGGTCAGCACGCGCATTTGTTTCTCATCCATTAATCAATCCTCCCGTTCCCGGTTATGACCGGGACACATTTTTTCAGGTCGCGGTAAGTTCTTCCCTGTTCCCTGATAATATTTCCGTATTATCCGGTATTTTCTGACGGATAATACGGCTCCGTGATCCCTGTTCAGGGCACAGTATCAGGAGGCCCGCGTTATTTTTTTGCAGCGGGCCGGACGGCCCCGCCTCATATTATTTACCCTTCATAAACGGGCAGGCCCGTCAGCACGTCCGCATCACGGTCGAAATGGATCATCGACACGTTAAGCGACCGGGACAGTAATTCGAGAGTGCTGCACAGCGCGTCAGAAATACCCCGCGTGCGCAGCTCACCCGGCGCGTCAGAGCGGGCGGTGAGTCGGATGATAAATCCGTTATGCATACCCGTACTGTGGATCCATTCATGGGTGCAGGTTTCCGCGCTGTCGATCGGATCGCTGAGGTAAGCCAGCGTCAGCGCATCCTGATGGCTCAGGTGGGCGGTGCTCAGCATGATGTAACGGAGCAGCGCATTTTCATTTTTTTCCATTGTTCCTGTGCCGCCCCTTACGGGACGGCCCTCCGTTATCAGGCCAGCGCCCGCTTCAGTTCAAGACCACGCAGAAACTGGCCCCATTCGCTCACGCGCATCGCGGGCACCCGGACGGTCTGACGCTTCTGCACGCAGTGCGCCACGTGGCGACTGCGCGCGCGGATTTCCGGCGCAATATCCCGTTCAACCACGTCTTCCCGGCTGATGCGCGTATGCCGCATGGCATTCCCGCTATTTACTTCCCCGGCAGGGGGTGCAATGATGCTGACTTCGACAATATTCATGGGTGGTTCCTTGATGTTTGTTGGAAACCGAAAATTCCCCTGTCAGGGTTTTCCGGTTCGGACGGGCAGGGGAAACCCTGCCCTCTTCGTTTCTGATGTCTCCTGTTTTCCCTCCTCAGCGCTCAGGGCGCGGTCAGTAGTGCCTTCTCAATTACCGTGTATCCGGTGTCAAACTGGTACACCGCGACGGGCCAGCCATCCGCCAGATACAGCGTCAGCCCCTCCGGCCAGTCGCCGGGTTCAGCCACGGCCTGATAGCGGGACAGCTCCTGCCAGTCCACGCCCGACCAGCCGCAGAACTTCCCGTTGGCGCAGACGTATTCGCACAGGTCGAAAAACTGGTCTTCCGTCAGGTTTGTTTCACCCCATCTTTTGGAAGATTCTGGCGTGGCGGTTTTGACGTTGACGTTATGTGTGTTCATGCTGGTTTCCCCGCTTCGGTTATCAGTTCATCTTTCGTTGAGTTCAGTCGCGGCGAAGGGCAAAGGAGCAACGAAAGACGGCTGAACGCACGGGCGTCACCGCAGGCCGCAGCGCAAGGGAGCCGCAGGCGAGTGCGAACGGGCGAGGAACGGCGAAGCGCACCCTTGCGGGCAGACGGATGGCGGTGCTACGACCAGCCCTCCGCGAACGGACTTACCGGGAGATGTGCAGCCGGACTGACAAACGGGCATGAACACACCCGACGCGACGGAACGGCGTGGCGTCCTCAGCGGCCGCAGCGCGGCCAGTGAAATGCGCCAGCCCGCGGCTGGCTGCAGGGGTGTTGCGTCAGACGATGGAAACCCGCCGGCCCGGAACGGGCAAGGGCAGAGACGGCCTGCCGGCTCGGTGCGCAGCATGACAGCGTGGTGCCCCGAAGGGGCAGACGCCCGGGCTGGCGATAAAACGATGAGCATGAAAAAGTGAATGAATATGTTATTCCGAAACCTGTATCCCCTGAAGACAAGTAACCAGAGACATCCCATAACACAGCCAGGAATCACGCAGGGGTAATGCTACACACGCTGGAGAAAGGCCGGTGCGTCAGCAGCGGCGTTATCCGGCCCGCCAGGGCCGTGGCCCGTTCTCTCCGGTTCATCCGCGTCCCTGCTCACTGAGACGCCGACGGTTTTTATCCGGGCAGACGGTCAGGCAGCACCATGCGGTCGGCCAGCTGCTGGTCTGGAGCCAACTCCCCGGCCATGTCGCTGATCTCCAGCATCTGACGCCACAGCTTCACGCCGTGCCATTCCATCGGATCAGCCTGCTGGCCGGACGGGAAGCGCCTGAGCCAGGCGTACACCCGCGACTGCAAATCGTCCTCATACAAATCCTGGTGCTGCCAGCGGCTGTACCAGCTGCTGACCGTTGACGGGGTGTGAAACGCGAGATCAATTTCCGCCTGGGCCAGCCGGTTCTGGTAGCGCCTGCGCTTCTGTTCCCGCTCCCTCTCCTCCCGTGATAACCGTTTGTTCACCCGCAGCTCCACACGCCGGATCTGACGTTCAGCGGTTCGTGTCAGGTTTTCCGGGAACAGCAGCTGTCCCGTGTGTGACGACAGCGGCAGCGGGCAACACTCGCCCCGCGTGCGTATGAGCACGTCCAGCGCACGCAGATAACTGGCGGCGCCGGGGCCATGCCGGTCGCGGGGCAAGTATTCCGGCACCACGCGCCGCAGATGCCCGGATCGGATAGTTTTCGTCCCGCAGAAGTGCCGGAGAAAGGCATTCGCCCACGGGTGGTCGCCGGAGAGGGCGCGCCCCTGCTGGCGTTTCACCACCTCTGCAGTGGCGGCGGCAACGGCCTGACGGTACGGACAGGCCGGAACAAGCGAGAGATGGCGGGGAATGTGGCTCATAGTGGCTCCTTTAATGGGTGATGCCGCCCCGCAGCGGGGCGGCCAGGCGTTATCAGGCGGCGTCGGAGACATCATCCGTCGCGGCCGTACCCGCTTCCGGGCCTGTAACCGGCATCATCCAGGACGGCAGCCAGCGGCGGGCGGCCAGTTCGTCAGCGGCCAGCTCTGCCGCATCCCCTTTCTTCATCTTCGCCGCGTCGCTGGCCTTTCCGGTCAGCCCCGCATCCGTCAGCGCGGCGCAGATGAGCGGCCTGCTGATGCGCCCGAAATAGTTTTCAGCCGTTGGCTGCCACCACGCGTAAAGGTCAAACCCCATGG
The DNA here is from genome assembly GCF_000196615.1 of Erwinia billingiae Eb661. Classification (NCBI taxonomy): domain Bacteria; kingdom Pseudomonadati; phylum Pseudomonadota; class Gammaproteobacteria; order Enterobacterales; family Erwiniaceae; genus Erwinia; species Erwinia billingiae. The sequence continues at coordinate 127,766 of NC_014305.1, read as the reverse complement.
CGGTTTCCAGTCCATCCAGGGCGCTAGTGCGCGTACTGCCGTACAGGCGTTCCTGAATGCCGTCCACGGACAGGGCCGACAGGAAGCCCAGCAGTGCGGTACGGTCTTCCTCTTTCCACGCAAGCAGCCAGCCCATATCCTCATCCCAGCCGGTGGGAAGCCTCAGCTGCCAGCGGCCCTTTTCCTCCATCAGGAAGCGGTACGCTTTCCCGGCCTCCCCGGAGCCTGAGCAGGCGCTGAGCACCGACTGGTTGTCATTCAGCTGAACGCGTGACGGGTCGTTATAGCGGTATGAACCGCTGAACACTTTCCGCGCCAGGTGCCAGGTCATCAGCGTGACCGCGATATCCGCACGGGTGCAGAGCGCGGCCTGCACGGCCAGCGTCCGTTCGCAGGACAGCTCTTTAACCAGCGTGGCGGAAAAGGCGTCTGCCTCAGCGGGTTCTTTCTTCACCGTCACGACCTGAGCCGCCTGGCGGGCTTCGGCGGCTGCGCGTTCTTCCTCCGTGATGCGCAGCAGGCCGCGCTGCAGGGTCAGCACGCCATCGTCAAGCGAGGCCACCACGCCGCCTGCGGCGCGGACGTCATCAATCCAGTCGGCGGCCTCACCGGCATCATGCAGTGCTGCCAGTTCGGCATCCAGGGCGGCATACTCTTCTTCTCCGGCTTCCTGAATAAGGGTGTCCAGCTGCTCAAGCCTTTCAGCCTGCTGCGGCGTGTAGACAGGCTCCGGCACCGGGTAGCGCCGGAAAAGACGCGCGTCCTCTCCCCAGCTGGCGACGGGCGTCAGCCTGGCCTCGCTCCACGCCCATCCCTCACGCGCGGCCACGTCTGCCGCGATGCCGGAGAGCTTCGCCAGTGCGGCCCGCTCCAGCGTCAGCGCATCCACAAAGCCGCCGTCCTCGTCGCTGAACAGGTCGCGGCGCACCTCGCCGCCCACGGCGGCCACGCCCTCCGCGCCGGTAAAGCAAAACAGGTCGCTGTCCGCAATGCTGACTTCACTCTCCGTCACCAGAGCGCGAAGGCGCTGCGGCGTGGGGGTCGCATAGCAGCTGCTGACGGCGATTTCCCAGACCTGCTCCTGACGTTCGTGGGAATCGGCCAGCGCCAGCGCCTGGCAGTGGTCGAGCGTGATACGGTCCTCTGAGAGCAGGCAGAGCAGTGACGGGGCAAGGTTTGCCAGCCGCAGGCAGCGCTCAACGTGGCGGGTGCTGTAGCCCATCAGGTCGGCAATCTGCGCCGGGGTGTTGCCGTCTTCGGCCATGCTGCGGAACCCTGCAATCTGTTCGGCGGGATGCATATCGCAGCGGCGGCCGTTCTCGGTCAGCGAGACGGCTTTCGCCATGTTTTCAGGGACGATCAGTACCGGCACCGCACGGTCATCCTGCCATCGCCCCTCCCCCTGCAGCAGCTGCAGCGCCAGCAGGCGACCGCCACCGGCGGCAATTCCAATCTGCCCGCCTGCCATTTCATGTCCGACGAGGTTCTGCAGCAGTCCCACGCCGCTGATGCTATCGGCCAGGCCGCGAATATGGTCGTCAGCGTGCTTACGTCTGCGGGCCTGATGGGGTGACAGCTCCAGTCGGGACAGCGGCGCACTCACCAGGGTGGCGGCCTGCAGCACCTTCTCCACGCCAGCCGTTTTACCGGCTTCGCTTTTAGCCGTGCGTTTTCTGGTTTTCGGCGCTGATGATTCTTGAGTTTCTTTTGCTGCGGTGTTGACGTTCTGCTGTGCCATGTTGCTTCTCCTGCTGTGTTGTAAGTGATGATTCTTTGAGATCCTTCGCCGCAACAGGCAGAACGGCCGCGCGGGAAAGGACGGCGGTCAGGGGGAAACGACAAGGCCGCAGCCCGCAGGGACCGGGCGCCGGCGTTTAGCGTCAGCGACCCTTGAACGGCGGCCCCCGTGTGGCAGGTTTCTGCGCGGCGGAGGAACTCAGGAGAACATCACCACGGTGGTGACGAACGTGGGGCAGCCCCGGACGGCACACGCCGGACGGTCCTCAGCGGCCGCAACGCGGCCAGTGATATGCGCCAGCCCGTGGCTGGCTGCGGGGGTTGCCCCTGACGTTGCCATCAGACCCTAGCCGGCAGGCCCGAAACGCGGCCCTTTGCGGTTCGGCGGAGCTTACCGGCCTGCCGGTTAGCGGAGTAGGGCTCGACGACCAGGCCGGCACGGACGGGGAGCCGAAGGGGGCCGGGTTCCCGGAACTGAATAATCAGGAGGCTGCATCTGTCTTTGAACGATTTATGAATAATATCAACGCGAAAATATATAATTCCGGAAAAATAAAATTCATAGTTAACGAAATCATTTCCTAGGTTCCAGCGGGCCCAGTGGAGTATTAAAAAATATCACATATCCTCTCCACCAAAAAAATCAACTAAAACACATCAAAATAACGATTAAATACAAACCCCTACATTCAATGACCCCACATATAAAACTGACCAAATCGATATATCAATGCATTAGGATATAAAAACCCAAAATCAAATTAGATATAAATATATTAAATCTACAAATTAACGGATTCAAACCATTAAAAAACAATTAGCAACACGCCTAAATAAAATACTTCACCCTTTTACTTTAACTTAAATTACACCTAAATAAATTTGGTACATTAACATCTTTCTTGCATTAAATTAGCCACTGCCTGATTAGTCCGCCGCAGGCGGACCCTTTCAGGGCGTGGGCGCCACGCGGCGCCCGGTTTTCTCGATGCCGGAAGGTGCTCCGGGGCCTCCCTGCCCCTTACCTTATCCCTCCAGCGCCCTGCGGATTTTCGCCACGGCATCAGGCCCCTGCTCGTATAACCTTTTCGCCGCCCCCTCGCCGCACTCAATTTCTGCCATGCGCAGAAATTCAGCAGCCAGTCTGACCACGTTTTCCAGCGCGTGCGCGGGGACGGTTACGTCCCGCAGCGCCCTTGCTTCCTCCCGCATATTTTCCGCCATTATTCTGACGGTGACCTCCCCCACGCCGCATTCGTGGGTTTCATGCAGGTTGTCGATGTCTGCGAGTATTCGCCCTGCTTCCTCTTCTGTCAGCATCAGGTCTGCGACGAAGTCGCGCACATCCTCCCTGGACCAGATAATCAGCGTCAGCATCTCGTCAGCGGGATAGTCACGCAGCAGCCTGGCAGCCAGTTCGTTTACGGTTCCGTACATCTTCCTCTCCTTTTAGGGGCGGCACCGCCGCCCCGCTGTTGTCAGTCCAGCGCGCGGAAAATCGCGGCCGCTTCACAATGGGTTTCGGCATAGGCCAGCAACTGGCGAAAGCGCTGGCAGTAGTGCTCACAGAGTTCCGGCTCGTCGTGGCGGTCGTACATCCAGCTGCGGTGGTTAAGCACCAGCGCGGTGATCACCAGCCCCGCCGCTTCGGCAGACAGCGCCAGGTCTGCGCCGTTATCGGGACTGACAAAGTGCCACTCCGCCGCGCACGGCTGCATGAAGCCCCCGCCTTTCTTCAGCACGATAAACTCCCACTCGCACCCGTCATACCCCGACAGGAAACGGCTGGCATACAGAAAAACGTTGTGCTCCGCGCGCACGTAATCGTGGGAAAACAGCATCGGAAGAAAGCGCATCTTCACGTAGCGATCGACGTGGAAGGCGGCAGGGGTCTGTGTGTTCATAGCTTCTCCGGTATTAACAGGGTTATCAGCGCGGGCTTGCGCCGTGACCACACCAGAGACGGGCGAAAAGTGGAGAGCGCAGGAGCGTCACCGCAGGCCGCAGCGCAAAGCCTTTGCGGGCTGAATGCCCGTCAAGGCTGCGAACGGGTGAGGAGACGGCGAAGCGTACTCTTGCGAGCGCAGCGGCCCGGCTAAGGTTCGGGCACGGCGTGAGCCCTCACAACGACGTGGCCGGCAGAGTTTACTTCCACAAGGTTCCTGGCGTCAGACAGGAGCCGGTCAGCAGCTGAGCGAAGCGACATCATCATTTCTGATCTCAACCCTCACGCCGCGCGGGGCGGCGTGAGTCTTCCGTCAGGCGGCCAGCAGCGCCCGGACGCGGGCAATATCGGCCAGCCCGTCGCGGACCGCCGGCGGCGTGCCTGCGCCTGCATCCCAGGCCGCGCCGTCTTCAGCATTCAGGGCATGCTCGGCCGTTCGCATCACGCGTGCCAGCAGGCCGGCGTCCAGTGTCACCGTCTTGCGGCCTGACCGCAGCCCGGCCAGCAGTTCCCGCACCGTGCGTGACGAAATGCCCTCGTCCATATGGCCGTACAGTCCGGCGTTACCTATCGCACACAAAATCGCGTCGGCCTCCTGCGCCGTCATGTCCTCCGCCTGCGCCATCACGTCCTGTTCCGTCCAGACCAGCAGCGCCAGCTTTTCCTCACCGCCAAAGGCGCGCTTTATCAGGCGGGTCACTTCTTTTCGGGTTCCGTACATCATGTTTACTCCGTCAGTATTGTTGTGGCCGGGGTTCCCCGGCCGCGTGAGGTCAGTCCTGAAAGGCGGCGTCCAGCGCCAGCACTTCTTTGTAGGCTTCAAGAAACAGCGCGTTGATGCGGCATACCGTCTGCCGCGCCAGCCGTTCGGGCAGAGTCGGAATCCCATCGCCAGCCCGATTCCAGCCCGTTCAGCCGGGTCCGCAAATCACACATTTCATTTGAAAGCGCCGCCACGTCGGCGCGGAGTTCTTCATATCCGGCATAGTTCATTACGCGGCCTCCGGCAGCCAGTCGCCGTTGGCGGCAGGTTGCAGCATGGAACGCTGCACGGCGGCAAGGCGTTGCTGACCGGCACGATGGTATTTTTCCATCAGCTCGATACCAATGTACCGGCGCCCGGACTGGAGCGCCGCGACGCAGGATGAGCCGGAACCTGCAAAGGGATCGAGTACGATAGCGCCCGGATGTGTGAAGGACTCGATCAGGGGTTGCAGGCTGGTGACGGGTTTTTCGGTCGGATGATGTCGGTTGCCGGTGTACTTCCAGCCCTGCACATCCGGCAGCGGCTTTTCCGGCAGGCGCGGACGGCCCTTTGCCAGCACGTAGGCGCACTCATGCGTGTAGCCAACGTAGGCGGATTTAGAGGCGTAGGTCTTGGTAAACACAAAGTGTCCGACGATGCGAAAGCCGGCGGCGGTCCAGGCGCTGATAAAGCGGTCAGCCCGGTTCCAGCCGTAAAAACTGACCATCAGGGAATCGTTTTTAAGCACGCGGTACATCTCATGGCAGGCGGGTTGCAGCCACTCGTCGGTTTTGTCGCCGGCAATGGTGCGCCCGGAACGGTCGCGGAATCCGACCAGGTACGGTGGATCGGTCAAAATGAAATCAACGGCCCTGTCCGGAAAGCCGGACATAATCTGAATACAGTCACCCTGGATGAAACGGGACATATGCACACTCCTCTGCTGATGGGGACACCCCTCTGGTGCCGTGACCTCCACACAGACGGGCGTAAAGCGGAGCAGGCAGGGGCGACACCGCAGGCCGCACGCGCCACCGGAGCGGACTGAACGTCCCGCGTACGGTGGGGAACGGGCGAGGATGGAGACGAAGTGAACCCTTGCAGGCGAAGCGGCCCGGCTACAGTGAGGGCACGGCACTTACAGGTGCCGGCGACCGGCCAGCGGACGGACGACGGCTCAGCAGCGGAGCGAAGCGACAACCTTTATTGTGGCGTTGGATACCCGGGGCCCGTTGAGCATCCGTGGGCATTTAATCCCGGGAACTTTTCGAAATGGTGTCATCTTCAACAGAAATCAGAAATGTTTGATAAGGCCAGAAAGGCAGCTTTGAGCGAGAAGCGGAAGTCACACTAAGCAAACTTTGCTAGTCAAAGAAGTCGGACGTGAAATCTCGGCTTTTGGGGATGTGTACCGCGTCACAAGCTTTTTTTACATCTTTTTGTTCAGGCGATCTTAAAATGCCCGACCAAAATGTCGGTCAGCAGATCGGCCTGACGAATGAGTTCGGCTCCTGTAAATCCCTCATTCGTAGACCTTTCGGCAAAGCTGGTCACGAGCAGCACGATAAAGTTCACAGTGAAATCGAGGTCGCTCTTATCCGGCAAGCCTACTGCGGCTTCGATAAAGGTTCTGGTCAGATCGGCTCCTTTGGAGATCAGCGCCTTAAATTCGTCGGTCTCTCTCAGGTCAATCGATGCGATCCTCAGAGCCTGTCGTAGGTCCGCCTCGGCTGCTTCGATTACGAAGAACTCGCGAATGAAATCGCGCAACTTGCGAGAATGTTCGGGGCCAGTCTGGATGAGGATGGGCGTGAGTTGCCGCAACTGCCGCTCCCAGTTCAGCTTGGTGATGTGAAAGAGCAGCGCCTCCTTATTTGGAAAATACTGATAGAAAGAAGATATATTCACTCCGGCTTTCTCTGCGACCTTGTTAGCCGTAAAACCGGCGGGTCCCTCTTTCCGCAAAATGTAAGTAGCGGCCTCGACGATGGCCGCAACTGTTGCGATCGCTCGCTGTTGTTTCGCTTCTTTTTTCAAGGAGATATCGATCTTCTTTCGCATTCAAAACCTCTGCCAGCGTATGTGACTACCGAATGTAACTAAAAGATTATATTTTTAACTTCATGAATTTCAATGTGAAACGATTGAAGGAAGAAACATGACTATAAGTTACGAAGAAACGAAGGTTGCCATTATCGGGGCGGGGGTGGCTGGTCTGACGCTGGCAACATTTCTGCAGAAATCCGGCGTACCCTGCGTGGTACTGGAGCGGCGCAATCGCACTTATGTCGAGGTTCGCCAGAGAGCAGGAGTTGTCGAGGCGCGCGGGGTGGAGATGTTCGAGCGCTGGGGACTGGCCGACAAACTCCTTGCTGGCCCCGTCGCCCAGACAATCGATTATCGCGTCAATGGCGTTGGCCGCATTTTTGATATCGGTGCCGAGGGAGACGCGCAGAGCCGGTTCTGCACTCAGCAAATGCTGGTCAACAACCTGTTGCGGGAATTGATCGACGCCATGGCGGGCGATGTGCGCTTCGAGGTCGCCGACGTGGTGATCACCAATGAGGCGGACCGCCGCCCCTCAGTGGCCTATTCCGACGCCGGCGGCCATCACGAGATAGCATGCGACTTTATCGTCGGGTGCGATGCCGATCGTGGCGTCAGCCGAGCATCCATTCCCGATGGAATTTTGACCCGGTATGTTCATGAGTTCGGCTATGCCTGGATGGCCGCATTGGTTGAGGCCCCGGTGACAGGTGATCCGATCATGGCTGTCAGCGATCACGGCTTTGTCGGCCAGTTGCCGCGCGGGCCGCAGCGCAGTCGCTATTATCTGCAATGCGCATTGACCGACACTGCCGAGGACTGGCCAGAGAAACGCATCTGGGACGAAATTCGCGTCCGCCTGAACGATGACACTATCCAGAATGCCGTGGTGCACAATATCGACTTCGTGCCGTTACGGTCCGTCGTCTATGCACCAATGCAGTATGGCAATCTTTTCCTCGCCGGCGATGCGGCCCATATGGTGCCGCCTGCCAGTGCAAAGGGCATGAACATGGCACTTTACGATGTGGATGTTCTTGCACAGGCCCTGTTGGACGCCGTGCGCAATCAGGACAGGAGAACCCTCGATAGCTACACCGATACTTGCCTGCCACGCATCTGGAACTATCAGGATTTTGCAGTCTGGATGACAGACACAATGCATGATGCCAGCAATCCGGCCCAGCAAGGTACATTCCGCCAGATGACGGCACGCTCCCGTCTGAATAATCTCTTTGCCTCCCCTGCAGCAGCGCGCCTGCACGGCGAATACCAACGCGGCACGAATTAACGGCAACCCAACCAACGATAAGCTACTTAAAGAGGCGGCTGGAAGTTCATGGCCGCCGCCACCTCCTCACTGATTATCAACAGCGTTCATTCGATTTTGCTTGTCTGGACGACTGAAATGGGGGGAGAACCACGCACTCATAGAGGCCAGACATATGTCCGCTTCTGGCACACAGCAGACAAACACTTGACGCTGAAGATCTGCTGACAACGACTAGCGGATAACAAATAGAGCGGAAAAGGAGGAGGAAATCTCGCTGTTTTTTTCAGGCCAGCCACCTGGTTCAGCTGGCCTTCATTGAAACTTTCTTACAGGGGAAGTGGTCAGGTCAGAGCGACCCTCACCTTTAGTCCAATAACGAGCGTGGCAAAAAACATTATGCAACCAGCGGTGATGAAAACACCTGTTACGCCGCTGATACCAAAGAGTAATCCTCCCAACGCAGCACCCGCCGCAATTGAGGACTGAACTGCTGCGACTACCATGCCGCCAGCGGTTTCAGCCTGATCGGGAACGTAACGCGCTACCCAATTTGACCACGCAACGGGTACGCCACCAAATGCCATCCCCCACAACGCGACGAACAACACCAATCCTTTTTCCTCTAGTGGCAGCAAAATCATGCTTAATGCCGCGAAACCGACAAGCGCTGGCATGAGTATCAGTGTGAGACGCAGGCTTCTCTCCATCAGCCACCCGGTTAGCAGCGTACCGATAAAATTAGCGATGCCAAATCCAAGCAGTATCAAAGACAAACGATCCACATCAAGTTGGGCAATATTTTCGAGAGCCGGACGAATATAGGTAAACAGCGCATACTGACCGGTATGGGCAATCACACACCCCGTCATTCCCATCGCAATGCCTGGGCGACGGAGTAAATCCATGACAGAGGCTGTTATCATCATTCTACGCGGAGCCATTCCAGGAAGGGTAAACAGCTGAAAAATCAGTGTCAGCACGCCTACTGCGGTTGCAGCGATAAAAGCACTACGCCAGCCATAAAGCCCACCCAAATAGCTCCCCAGCGGGATCGAAACCACGGTACCGACAGCAATACCGCTAAAAATAATGGAGAGAGCGCGCGGGACACTTTTAGCAGGGACCAGCCGCATAGCGACGGCAGCAGCCATACTCCAGAAGCCTCCCAGCGCGATGCCCAGCAAAATGCGCATGACTAACAGAACAGCCAGACTGGATGAAAGTGCGACCAGCAGGTTGGAGGCAATCATCAGCACGGTAAAACCAAGCAAAACATTTCGACGATCATAATTACGCGTCAGGCGGGGAACCATCAGACCAGCAAACAGGGCCACCACAGCCGTTACCGTCACAGCCTGACCAGCTAGAGCTTCTGTCACACCGAGATCGGCAGCCATGGGGGTCAACAGGCTGGCAGGAAGATATTCTGCAGTCAGCAAGCCAAACACACCCATAGTCAGTGAAATAACGGCCATCCATGCGGATTCTTTGGGTTCCGAACTATTCAAACTAGCGGATACAGCTTCAGTTGCTTCATTTCTCATAACACACTCTACCTGGAGAAAAATTATAACGCCTAGTCTAGAGTTGAGTCGCTGGACGATCTATGATGCTACATCCTGATTTTTTACCCGAAACTCCGATTATGCATGTGAACAGACATTTTGCCCTTACATCCGAGCTCATCAGTGAATTGCTGCTGGAAATGCGCCTGCGTGGCGTGCAGTATCGCCGTTTACAGACTGGCTCTGAGTTTGGCGTCGGTTTTAGCAATAGGCCGGGCCATGCCTATTTTCATTACATCGCTGTGGGTACTGCTCTGCTTCGCACACACGATGGTACATTGCACGAACTGAAAGCCGGCAGCATGGTATTCATGCCGCAGGGTGAGGATCACCAGCTTATATCGGATGTCAGCTGTTCATTTCAACATATCGACACGTTAGGCTCTGCTCCTTTAGGCGAGGCCGTCAGCGGAATCGATACTTGCCCGAGTTCGCATCCGACACCCAGCACGGTTCTGTTTTATGGCTGTATGGAGTTCGATCTCGGTGGAATGCAGGGTCTTGGTAAACTGATGCCGCAAGCCATAGTGGTTGAGGCAAATGAACAGATCTATCCGGGGCTGGTTCCCATTCTGGGCGCGATGAAATTTGAAATCTGTTCCGGACGCGCTGGCTTCGCGGGCATTCTGGCCCGCCTCGCAGAAGTGGCGGCTGCCATGATTGTGCGTGGATGGATCGAAAACGGCAGCGAGAACGCAGCTGGCCTGATCGCTGCGTTACGTGATCCACGACTCGCCCGTGCAATTCTGGCCATTCATCGCGATACGGGTCGGGAGTGGTCTGTTGCTGAACTTGCAGCACAGTCGCATGTGTCACGTTCTGTTTTTGCTGAACGCTTCAAATCAATCATCGGTATACCTCCCCTGCGCTATGCAAGGGAGGTGCGAATGCGCATCGCAGGTCACTGGATTATTCACGATAAGATTTCAATTGACACCGTTGCTCTACGCCTTGGCTATGCCTCACAGGCAGCGTTTAGCAGAGCTTTTAAGCGCATCAATGGATATCCACCGGGCGCTATGCGTCGGCGACCCGCGAGAGGCGTTAATACAGTAAATGAGTAAATGTTCCTTTAGCATTTGCTGGATTCACTGTAGGAGGCCGCTCTCAACATTAAAAACTGAGCGGAAACGGCTTTTCACCACTCAAATATCGCAATTTCTTTTATGTCCGCTATTGGCACAGTGCTGCTGTTGCAGCCCTCGTGATCTGGTGGCCTCGACCACGTTCAGAAGCCGGGTGGGCGGGCTTGCTTGCTGTTTATCAATTTAATACGCGCATTCGTCCATGAGGGATCATTCAATGCCAGGGACGTGCCTGATAATTTCAGAACCGGTTGCTCTGGACTGGGGCCGCATGCCATTGTTGCCATCTTACCGGGAGTATTGCACCAGACCATCGGTGTGTAAGGCGCGTTTGACTGGACACCGTATTTTTTAACGGCGGCAGTGGCCATGGCATTTTTATTCTCAGTGGAGTAGGGCAGCTCGTAAGAAATCTGGGACACAACCAGCGCATGGTTTGGATCTGGTGGAACACGGCCTTCAAAGTGCACAAGCAGCTTGACGCCATCTTTTTCGTAAGCAACATACTGTGGCTGCTTATCGCCTGTTACCACATTTACAGCTGGGTATTTATCAACGTCGAGCGATGATGCTGGCACATGAAAGTGCTCAGTGATGGCCTTTACGGACTCACCATAATCCATGCCTGTTTTTACGCCGGCAATATCAAATTTGGTTACATCAGCAGCACGCAGGTTAGCACCCTGGGCCAGAGGGACAGCCATCATTGAAACTAAAAGTAGAGAAGAACAGCGCTTGTACATATCGAATCCTTATTCTAAATAGGTGAAAGCTCTGGAGATTTATCACCTGCCTTTCGAATTTTGAACTGCTTTACAATACCTATATGGTTATGAATAACAAGCATTTCTCAACCAATTTCTGCCGCTAGCACGAAACAGACATGCTGATGTGACTGGTCCGCTTTGAGCGATAAGCAGACATTAAAATCATGATGATTGAGTAGTTCTGCATATTAAACATAACATCCGAATCTTCACCGCTGCCAACCGCCCAACGCTTGTTCATATTTTTTGACAGATAACAGCAAAACAACCCGCTATCTCCTAAAGCCCTTCAGGATTAATATTCTTCTCATCGAAGGCGGAAAGCCTCCATAACTTAAAAATTCAGAAGGAATTTAGCCATGAAATCAATCAAAACTTTAGTTGCAGTTTCCGCCCTGTCCCTGATTTCTTTCGGTAGCTTCGCCCAGAGCGTGTCCGCATGTGCATCAACTCTTGACGCCGCTGAAGCCCAGATCGCCGCACAGGCACAGCAGCACGGCGACCAGTACAAAATTACCAGCGTGAACAGCAATAACCGCGTGTACATGACCGCTGAACTGTACAAATAACGGATGGTAGCAAAAAGAATTGCCGGAAGAGGTCGCCCATGTGGCGGCCTTTTTTGATCCGTCCCCGCCAAACGGGCGAAATGAACATAACATCAATTTGCGCGCCCATCTAAAATGCACTTAGTCCATTACTGGCACTAAGTGGACGCGCGAGTCAGGTCTGCTATGAGCGAGAAACGGACATTCGCCCTATCTCTTTTATCGCACTCTCAACAACCACATATTCTTGATTGAATTCTTTGGTTTATCGTTCTTTCAGTCAGATTTTACAAATTTAAAACTGTTTTAAATCGTAGATTTATGTAATCTGCCATACTCATGTACTAGTCAGGTGGATTGAAATGAATTTTTCGTCAATTGAGGATGTTAGGAACCGTATCGATCAGATTGACAGTGAACTGGTTAAAATGATCGCGCAACGTAGCCAGTGTGTTAAAGCTGCCGCAGCTTTCAAAAGTGACCATTCAGCCGTGCGTGCTCCAGACCGCGTCCAGCAGGTAATCGATAAGGTAAGTAAACAGGCGAATGAAGCAGGACTTCCCACAGTGATTATCGAAAAGGTCTACCGGGCTATGATCGGTGCGTTTATCGATTATGAACTCGATCAGCACGACCAACTGCGACAAGAAAACCGCTGAAATCGTGCGTCAAGTTACTATATAAGAGCTGTTGAATGTCCGCTGCTGGCTGTGAGTTCTACGGATCGATGCAACGCTATCCTTAAAGAAGGGGGGACGTTGCCATGAAACGAAGAACTCGCATTCACTACACGCCAGAACAAAAGGCGATTATCTGGGACAGATATAAGCAAGGTGATTCCCTGCATGATATCGCCAGAATGTTCGACAGATATCACTCTTCTGTTATGCCGACTATCCACCAGACTGGTGGGTATCGTCCTCCTGTTCGAAAGCGGCACCGGTTAGCGCTTTCGCTTGATGAAAGAGAGGAGATATCCAGAGGATTGGTAGCAAGACGTAGCATCAGGGATATCGCTGACAAATTATCAAGAGCCCCCTCAACGATTAGCCGCGAGATCAAGAGGCATGGAGGTGCAAAACAATACCGTGCAGCAAAAGCAGATACAGCTGCGTGGGAAAGTGCTCTGAGACCAAAACCTTGCAAGCTAATTGAAAGCCCCACATTGTGTAAACTCATTGCAGAAAAGATGCATCAGGACTGGTCGCCGGAACAAATCGCCGGTTGGCTGAAACGCTGTTATCCGGATAATCAGGAAATGCATGTGTCACACGAAACGATTTATAAAACGCTTTTTATACAAACCCGGGGAGCATTAAAAAAAGAACTACAGCAATGCCTCAGAAGCGGAAGAGTTGTGCGTAGATCCAGAACGTCATCGCTTAAAGGGAAAGGATTAGGGTCAATCCCGGATGCGATAACTATCAGAGAAAGGCCACCTGAAGCCGCAGACAGAGCCATACCAGGTCACTGGGAAGGCGATCTGATCCAGGGCTCTAAAAACTCCTATATTGTCACTCTCGTAGAACGCCATTCCCGCTTTGTTATGCTGGCTAAAATCAGAGACAACAAGACCATAACGGTTATATCTGCACTCATCAAACAAGCCCGGGAATTACCCGTTGAGCTTTATAAAACACTAACATGGGATCGGGGGTCTGAAATGACCAGCCACAACCGGTTTACTGTAGCCACAGACATCCAGGTTTATTTCTGTGATCCTCAATCTCCCTGGCAACGCGGCTCAAATGAAAATACGAACAGATTGCTCAGACAGTATTTTCCAAAAGGAACTGACTTATCAGTTCACAGCCAGCAAAGACTAAACAGTGTTGCCAGACAGCTCAACGAGAGGCCGAGAAAAACGTTAGACTATGAATCACCCGCAGAGCGTTTTAACCAATGTGTTGCATCCATCGGTTGAACTCACAGCACTTAGCGGAACTATACGACACAGATTTTGAGTGTTTTTGTCGTGAACAGAATCCATGCTGGAAGCTGGCAAAGGCGGACTTATGAACTGAAAGATATGTCAGGATAACCGCAAGCCACCGGCGGTGCGCCTGCGTCATGGCATTGCGGGTACAGCAGAGAAACGGTAAACAGGTAGTCAGTTAAAATGCATATCACGCCCGGTAAACCGGACTTACCGCTGAAGGTTAAGGCCTTCCTGCCAGCGCCAGCGAAACAGCGTTTCCCAGCGTTCATCCCATTCATCATACACCACCACCCCTTCCGGGGTGACGGCCGCCGTCTGGCGATCGACGAAACGAAAGTCCGACGGCATCGCGCAGACGGTGTCGTCAACCTGCCACAGAGTGTGCAGGTAAACGTCCCCCCTGCCCCAGTGCCAGTGGGCGCCATCTTCCTTCAGGCAGTCAGGCCACCACGTGCGCCCCATCAGCGCCACACCAAGCATGGCCACGCCCGCGTTTTCAGCCATCAGCAGCACCTCATAACGGATGATTTCACCGCGCGAGTGAACCTCAAAAACAACAAACCAGTCATTCATGCTGATGCCTCAGATAATGCGGGACGGCGGAGTGGGCCCGGCAGCAAGGATTATGCCAGCTTAAGCTGAGCCCGGGAATGCGACTAAAGTACGGTGCAGGCGGGCCGATACCAGGAGTAATCACATTACCTACCCGACCGGAATGGTTTACCCTAGAAACCATTCTAAAAGGAGAATTTCTATGGGAACCGCTAAACCCCCCGTTTTTATCCACGCCGCACCGAAATGCCTCGCCGCCAGCCTGCGCGAAATGGCTGACCTGGTGGAAGCCGGCAGCCATGAGATACGCGAGGCGGAGGTGTACTACGATACCGCGGAGAACGGGGAGCACCTCACCCTTTACCGCGTTGTGCATGCCCCCGGCCGTGCAGAAAGTTAGGCGCCTCTTACAACAGGAGTCAGGATGCAGGGTCGTCCTGCCGGACGGGCAGGCGCGGCCCGCCGGCGGAAATATTCCGACTGGCGTTCCCCGCCTCCGGATGATTAACGGGAAACAGGGTTACCGGCTCACAAAAATACCGGTCTGCACCCACCCCCACCGCTCGCCGCAGCGGCCGTCTGAGGCGTACCGCAGCAGCGCGAGGAACGAACAGACTGCGCGAGGAAGCGGAACGGCACCATCACCTTGCATATTCCCCTGACACACGATGCTCACGGACACACCTTTATCAGCGCTTTTTGACGCTGCCGGCCAGCCAGAACCCCGCGGCCAGAATAATCACCCACAGCAGCTGGAGTACCGCCTTTACCCCGATGCTCAGGTCATGCATGACCAGCAGCGGAACGATGCACAGTGCGCTTGCCAGCATGCACCACTCTCCCCAGCTCTTGCGCCGCGCGGGCGGCACGGCAGAAAGACGTTTTCGTATGGCGGACAGCATGGTCGTTTCTCCTGAACTGATACGGTCATTGTTCTTGCCGGCATTATGTAAAGGGCCGTGACAAAAAGGCAGCTTTATTTATACTGGTTATATATACAGCATAGTCAGGATTCAACAATGCCTCTTTTAAATCTCCACACGCCTTCTTCCATGCCGGAGCGTATCCTGCTGCCGCTTTTTTCCGACCGGTGTGCGGCAGGCTTTCCTTCCCCTGCCGCAGATTATGTCGAAGCCGCGCTTGACCTGAACGAGCTCTGCATCCGCCACCGGGCCGCCACCTACTTTGTCAGGGCCTCCGGTAACAGCATGACCGATGCCGGTATTAAGGACGGGGACCTGATGGTTGTCGATAAGTCAGAAAAGCCGTCGCACGGGGATATCGTTATTGCCGCAGTGGATGGTGAGTTCACCGTTAAGGTGCTGCAGCTGCGCCCACGACTCGCACTGCAGCCCATGAATCCGGCTTTCCCGACTATCTACCCGGACCCCGACGCGCTGGAAATCTTCGGCGTGGTGACCTGGTTCCTGCACGCTACGCGGAGCTGAAGCATGTTTGCCCTGGTCGACGTCAACAGTTTTTATGCCTCCTGCGAGAAGGTATTCCGCCCTGAGCTCAGGGATGTCCCCGTCATCGTATTATCGAACAACGACGGCTGCGTAATCGCAAGGTCCGCAGAGTCTAAGCGCCTCGGCATAAAAATGGGGGAACCCTGGTTCCAGATAAGGTCACGGCAGTTTCCGGTGCGGCTTAACGTGTTCTCCAGTAATTATTCTCTGTACCACGACATGTCTGTCAGGGTGTCGACTGTACTGGAGGAGATGGCGCCCGCCACGGAAATCTACTCGATTGACGAGTCGTTTCTGGATATCAGCGGCATAGACAACTCTGAACCCTTTGAACACTACGGACGCCGCGTTCGCGAAAGGGTGAAGGCCGTTACCGGTCTGACGGTGGGCGTCGGGATGGGGCTGACCAAAACACTCGCAAAATCAGCACAGTGGGCGAGCAAGGAGTGGCCACAGTTTGGGGGGGTACTCGCACTGACAAGGGACAATCCGGTCCGGACTGAAAAGCTTCTGTCGCGACAGCCCGTGGAAGAGGTCTGGGGCGTCGGCCGGCGGCTGAGTAAACAGCTCAACGCGATGGGTATCGTCTCCGCGCTCGATCTGGCACGCAGCAACCCCGCCTTCATCCGCAAAAACTTCAGCGTGGTGCTTGAAAGAACCGTCCGTGAGCTTAAAGGTGAATCCTGTATTGCCCTGGAAGAAGCCCCACCGGCAAAGCAGCAGATTGTCTGCAGCCGGAGTTTCGGTGAGCGCGTCACCACGCTTGAAGGTCTCAGGCAGGCCATCTGTAAACATGCCGAACGCGCGGCGGAAAAGCTCCGTCAGGAGGGGCAGTACTGCCGGCACGTTTCGGCTTTCATCAAGACGTCGCCCTTTTCTCCCGGAGAACCGTACTACGGTAACGTTGCCGGCGAAAAGCTGACGGTGGCCACGCAGGACACCCGAGACATCATCTCGGTTGCAATGAAAAGTCTTGACCATATCTGGCGTGATGGCCACCGTTATGCAAAGGCAGGAGTGATGCTCGGCGACTTCAGCTCTGGCGCTCTGGCTCAGCTGACGTTATTCGACGAGCGGCCGCCACGCCCTCAGAGCGCAGAACTGTTGTCCGTGCTGGACAAGGTCAACGGTTCCGGGCTGGGTAAGCTGTGGTTCGCAGGCCAGGGAACACAGCAGGACTGGCAAATGAAACGGGAAATGCTTTCACCTGCATGGACTACGCGCTGGAGTGATATTCCTGTGGCCAAGTTGCGATAGGTTCTGGCTATCTTTGGTTCCAGACCTTATTATTGAGGTGAACTATATTTTATTAACTAACTTAGGAGATCCCGGTGCTTCTGTTTAGTTATCCTGCCACTTCCCTACCTTATTACCCGCCCCCCGGGTCAGCAGGGCATAAGCAACATACTCAAAATAAATGTCCAGCGCTGCGATTTTCAACAATACACCGTTTACAACATAGTTTTCGGTACTATTAAAGTATAGCGATGAAGCCGATTTGAAAGAGCAGATTGACGAACTTTTTGACGAAATATACCGCACCGCTGAGATACGTAACTGCGTGGTCGATGATATGACGCTAACCAATGATGCGACCAATCAGGGCAGGAATGAATACGATGGAGGTTGGCTTTAATTTCCTGATAGAGGCTTAAACCAAAATTCCCGCCAGTTCTAACATTCAAAAAACTCTTATACTCATTTACACACAACAAACACATTTACTCATTTGTGTTTTTGTGTATAATTAAACTCAAATGAGTAAACACACAAATAAGGTTAAACATGAAAATTATCGCGTTCCTCAACCCCAAAGGGGGGTCTGGTAAAACGACTGCGGCGATCAACGTCAGTAGCTGCCTTGCCAGTTCGGGAAAAAAAATTGCAGTTGTAGATACAGACCCACAGATGAGCCTCACTAACTGGAATAAAGCAGAGAAAGCAGCATTCGATGTTTACACCGCAGCATCAGAGAAAGACGTTTACCAGGTAAGAAAAGATCTGGCTGAATATGACTTTGTGATTATTGATGGAGCCGGTTCTCTGTCAGTTATTACTTCCGCAGCGGTGATGGTCAGCGATCTTATTATCATCCCGGTAACACCCAGCCCTTTGGATTTTTCCGCTGCCGGTTCTGTCGTCACGGTACTGGAAGCCCAGGCTTATAATCGTCCGGTAGAAGCTCGATTCCTCATCACACGGAAAATCGAACAAGCCACCATGCTTAATGTCCTGAAAGATAGCATTGCTCAGACGGGTATTAAGCCGTTTAAAACTGCGATCACACAACGCCAAAGTTACGTTAAATCCGTCATGGAGGGGGAGAGCGTTTTCGATACCAACGATGGAGCAGCAAAGGGCGAGATAGCCATTCTGACGCGAGAAATAATCGAATCATTTGAGTAAAAACTCATATACTCATTTCAGCATATTAGAGGTTATGTATGGCACTAACTAAGCAAACCACATCAAAAACAATGAGTTTCGGTGAGCATCGAGATCTTGAAAAAGTCGTCAATAGCACACCCACGGGAAAGCAAAAGAGAGTCAACGTTAACTTTGATGAAGAAACACATATCCGCTTCAAAGCGGCGTGTGCAAAACGAGGAACATCTATTACTGATGTGATAAAGGACTTGGTTGATAGCTGGCTGAAAGCAAATGACAGGTAAATTACTCAAATACACATATGAGTAAAAACTCATGTGTAATAATAAGAGAGTATAACCATCCAGAGATACTCTCTTGTTAAGCAGATCAATTCTGCTGTGGCTCTGGAACGTCATCGTTAACAGACGGGCTACTTCCAGCATCGGCTTCTTTCTTCGCGGCAATGAGCGCATTGGACTGCTTGTTAGTGAGCACCGTCCGCGAACAGTTAGCTGCGTAAAATTTTGCGACAGTTACAACTTCCTCACCGGTAAACGTCTGTGGATCGTCCGGGTTATTTTTAAGGCTGTTCTTCGTAATCTGGAGAGCAACTACTTCCGGATCAACATAATTGGCGAGCTACGATGCTACACGTTTCGCTGAATGACCTGTCCTGCTTGTTTGGTCAGATGTAACTTGATCCCAAGTATCAAGCGCCGCATCCTTTCCGCTTCGCAGTGTGTCTCTAATCTTTTTAACTGTCATATTGCAACTCGCTAGATACTTCATTAAAAAATGAGTAATCACACATTTACTCAAAAACACATGCATTCCCCTTGAGAACACTGATCTGGTTCATAAAATTTATATGTACCAGATCAGTGTTGGCCAAGCAAAGCGCGGCAAAGATTTTCTCATCCAATTAGAGCTTTAGCCTTTGCTCTGATCTCAGCAAGTTCGTCAGGCGATACAGTGCCTTTTTTTGTTACTTTTCGCGCTCTCCAGTCAACACAGGTAACTTGATCGGCAAGAGCAACACTTTCGCGGCTACCGGATAGTTCTACCTCAAATGGATAGCCTTTAGCTTTAGTGGTACACGGAACGCAAAGCAGCAATCCTACGGGATTATTGTAAGAAAAAGGGCTAAGGACGACAGCAGGGCGATGGCCGCCCTGTTCGTGACCTTCTACGGGGTCAAAATCCAGCCAGATTAGATCACCAGAATTTGGTACGTAACGTGAAACCATTTAAATCAATTCCTTTCCAACTGGCGAACCAAAATCTATTTTTCCGTGAACGTTATCTGGTGTGATACCTGATAACAGTACATCTAGTGAATACTCTTTAGATTTCAATGGTACTAAAACAATTTGGCCAGCTTCATCAATTTTCAAATCGAGTTTATCTTCGACATTAAGTGCTGCTGCTTGCATTACGCTGGCTGGTATTCTGATCGATGGGCTATTGCCCCATTTTTTTAGCGTTACTGTTGTCATTAACATTTCCCCCCTCACATTTGTAGATACATTGTAGAGGATATACAATGTGTCTACAAGCATCCTCCTTCCTGATAGACCGGGTTTTTTAGCTAACTTTCAGTAGTGATGTAGGTAAGGGCGAAAAGTGCCTTTTGGGGTTTGAAGTCCACTGATGTAAAAAACCACGCTAAGCGGTATCAGAAATCGATTTTGATACGATCCAGTCTCAAAATGACCAAAAGAAGATATTTGGAACCGTTTATTTGGTCCAAATATGTAGTCTCATAAGTCTATATATTTCATACGGTTAATTCCCTAACGTGGTTTTTCGCACAGTTGGCCCTCGAACCCCAATATAGCCACAACAAAAGGAACCGTGTTAGATGCAAAGGTAAAGCAGGCCATTATTGATGAACCAATTGACCTGCCCCCAGGATTGGATACAACCTTCAGTTAGTAATGTCGGTTGGTTTTACTTCATATTTCCTGTTTCGCAAGCCAGCTGCAAATTCAGCTGGAGTCTGGTAATTCAGCGATGAAAAAGGAAGCCACTCGTTATAATCTTCTCGCCAGTTATTAATGATTTCCCTGGCGTGGACAATATCGCTGAACCAGTGCTCATTCAGGCATTCATCGCGAAAGCGTCCGTTAAAACTCTCAATAACTCCGTTCTGGGTCGGCTTGCCCGGCTGGATAAGTCTCAGCTCCACGCCATGCTCAAAGGCCCATTGATCCAATGCGCGGCAGCTAAATTCCGGCCCCTGATCGGTTCTTATCGTCGCCGGATAACCGCGAAATAGTGCAATGCTGTCCAGAATACGCGTGACCAGCACGCCTGAAATCCCGAAAGCGGCGGTAATCGTCAGGCACTCTTTCGTGAAATCATCCACGCAGGTCAGACACTTGATCTTGCGACCGGTAGCCAGCCCTCACGACGCAGTAACTACCAGATGCGCCGGTAACCAAAACGCCTGCGTTCAAGCGCCAGTTCAGTGATGCGCCCTGATAAATGCGCATCCGACGCTGGACGCTGCACTTCATAGCGGCAGGTCGACAGGGACAAACCTGTCAGCCTGTAGGCGCGACGTTGCGACAGACCTGTCGCTCCACACATCAACTCCACGGCTTCCCGCTTATGGTCTGTCGTCAGTACTTTCGCCCAAGAGCCACCTAAAGCGCCTCCTTATCGATCATAGCTTCGGCGAGCAGCTTCTTGAGTCGGGCGTTCTCTTCTTCAAGCGACTTCATGCGTTTAACCACAGGCACTTCCATACCGCCATACTTCTTACGCCATGTGTAAAACGTAGCATCGGAAAGGGCGTGCTTGCGGCAGAGTTCACGGGCAGATACCCCGGCTTCAGCCTCGCGTAGAATACCGATGATCTGTTGGTCGGAAAAAGCTTCTTCATGGGGATGTCCTCACGTTGCAGATGAAGACATTACTAACATCGGGTTGTACAAATCAACCGGAAGCAGGTCAACACAACAATAGTAATACTTACTCCTGCTGATTACGAAGGGGTCAGTACATTACTAAGTGAGCGTTGTATCTAGCCTTGGCGGAAGGTCAATATCTATAAGTTAATTTTCGGCATCACTGTGGAAATTCTGCAGGGTTATCACCCACAAAATTCAAAAGAAATCACGTAGCGAGCTTTGGGATAACCACTTTTTACTGGTATGTAAATGCATTGAAAAAAATCAAGCTGAACTGAAAACCAGTCATTTTGTGGGAATTTCAGTATGAAATAATTACTATAAATTAATCAAAATCAACGAGTTGAGTTAAATTCACTTATGGGTTGTTTAGTTCAGATTGTCCTTTCACTTATTGTGAACGTTTTTTATCAAGCTCCATGTGGTTACTCATTTGAAGATCTGAACTGCATCATCTTTTCCTCCAAGCCTCATAAACTCCACTTTTACTCGAGACCGAAGTAACCTCTTCTTGAGAAACAAGTTCAATATCAAGTTATCGTAACAAGCCTTTGCTGTTATAAGCCTTTGATAGAATTTTTCACCGAATCTCCAAATTTAGACGGTATACATTCTGAGTGTTCGTAAATCTGATTTCAGAGTCACTTGGGAACCGTATGTGAAGCATACGGAATTGCCCACAGAATTTTTTGTGAAAACGTCGTGTCTTTATCCCCGTTATTCACAGGATAGATCCAGTTATAAGATCTTTTAACGATCCTGTATCGATCCTAAACTGCCAAAACGATCCCCTGTAGCTTGAAAGCCTTGCGTGGTGTGGCCTGAGAGCCGATCTGGGTTATCAGTCATATGCAAAAGATTAGCTGTCATATGCAAAAGGTTTTCGGTGGTATGCAGTTGGTTATCGACTGTATGCTATTTTATTTCCATTCGTATGCTGGTAAGGTTATCCGTCATGTGCTGGCGCAAATTAACCTGTTGATCAATGGATTTAAGATATGGCTAAAAAAGTCAAAGACTTAGATAGCATGACAGATGAAGTAAACAAAAGAACGGGTGAAGTTGTCCACCTTAATCCTACGGCGAATGCAACCGTTCAACCGGTCGCATTAATGCGCCTGGGTTTATTCGTTCCTAACACCGATCATGCAAAATTAAAAAACTCAGTCAGCGCAGTGAAGTCTACGGTAGATGCTAGCGAAGATCTTTACCATCTTGAAGTTGTAAAAAGGGAAGGGTACAAGGACATCTCCATCCGTTCTGAGCGTCTGGACATGGCCACTGACTTCCGGGTATGGCTTGGGATTATTCGGTCGATCTACGATAGCGGAACATTTGCCGGTAAATTGAAGCTACCATTCACCAAATTTTTACAAAACTGTGGTTTTGACTCGAAGCGCTCAAATAAAGACATGAAAAAGCGTATAGACGACTCTCTGATGCGTTTACGCGGTGTCACCATACAATTCCGTAATGATTCTGGATCGTTGACGACAGGGCTCGTTAACAGCGCTCAGTACAATATGGCAAAGAACGAGGTCGAGATTGAGGGGGATGACAGACTCGCTGATCTCTATCAGATGGATTACAAGGTATATCTGCGCCTCAAAGCGATCGATCATCTTCCGCGTAAAGAATCTGCTCAAGCCCTCTATACGTTCATAGAGAGTCTTCCTAAAGATCCCGCACCTGTATCGATGAAAAGGCTACGTGAAAGGCTTCGCTTAAAATCCCGCGTGGCTTATCAGAACCATATCGTCCGTAAAGCACTCGAGCAGCTTAAAGAAATTAACTACCTGGAGTACAGCGAGTTTAAACGGGGTCGATCGGTTTACTTCAACATCACCAAGCGTAATCCTAACCTTATCCCTAACAAAATACCTAAAACGGGCCACACTGATACCCTTGAGCCACAGGTAGTGGATGAAAAGATGATCGCTAAAATTTCTAAGCTCAAAGATTCTGGATTCACGGAAGAAGAGATAGCCAAGATCCTTATCAGCCTTGATTCTGAGTGATTATTTCAGTGATGGTGGCCATACATACGGCTGGAAACCTTTCATGAAACCCCATAATTTCATGTAAATAGATTGCTGGTTTGAGCGTTTCCCACACGCTCAGTTTGAAACCGATGCATTCCAGCTTAAAATGACCTCTTCTTGCATACGACTGGAAACTTTGCGGCATTAAAGCAGGGATTTTGCATACAACTGATAACCTGCAGTATGAGGATCCCTTTTACCTATCCCCTTCAATGCATACCACCGATAACCTATGCTGTGTTACGTCGTCACAGGCATTCACCACTGAATGTCTAACTTGTTTATTTATATATATATTTATTTATCCATACATACTCTTAATTAGGGACGCATTTATAGCCACCTCATACATGGTGATAGCACACGACTGGAAACTTTAAAGCATACGAATGGAAATATTTGATCAGTGTTTGGCCTATACCCTAGCCATCTTATATCAACCTTTATCTGGAACGACACCTTCGGCCTAGAACTGGATGATCTTTTCTTAACATCTTTACTCGTTATCTCATATGAAGTGCTAAAGAGCATGCGACCGATAACCTTTGGCATATGAACGATAACCCTAATTTTGGGGGGATCAAATATGAGGGTTAGAAACAACACCCTGCAAAAGGCATAGTAAAGCATACGACTGAAAACCTTATGCATACGACTGCCAATCTTTGTTGAAGATTTGTGTTTGCACAGTGAGAAGATCGCTCGAATACACACATCCGGTAAAAAATACAGAGCACGTGCATATGACCGATAACTTCTTCTGGTTTTCATGCATACGACTGATAACATGCGATCATCAAGCGTCCACTCGGTTAACTTTTATGAGTTAGTACAATAATTTTCTGATTTACGGAAAAAGTTGCACATTTAATTCCGGCTTGTACACTAGCTGAAATTTGCCGGTGAGGTTAACTGCATGAAAAGTAATTATGGTGGTGTTGACGAGACTGCCCGCAGAGCAAATGCCATGCTCCGCAGCATGAGTGATGACATCATTGATAAACGTCATGAATTTGGACTTGATCGCTATTACCAGACCTTTACGCGAAATTCCGTTGCCAATATGCCTAAGCTCAGCCGTCGTGCTGTCGAGCAGGCTATTGATGAAATGGAAATGCAGGGACATCAGTTTGGTAAAAAAGATGCCGGTAATGCCAGGCACTATGCTCTGACCGTTGAAGATGTTGTCGATATCTATGCACACCGTAAAGTGCCTAAATATCGTGATCTCCATGAAGGGGAGGGTCCCTTCGTCATTTTCGTGGTGAATCTGAAAGGTGGGGTGTCAAAAACGGTCAGTACGGTAACGCTTGCACATGGACTCCGTGTACATCCGGACTTGTTGCAATATGATTTGCGAAACCTGGTAATAGACCTCGATCCACAAGCTTCCAGCACCATGTTCCTGAATCAGGCTCACAGCATAGGTTCAATCATGGAAACGGCTGCTCAGGCAATGCTGAATGACCTTGATGCCGAGCAGCTGCAGCGTCAGATTATTCAGCCGACAATAATTCCCGGTGTGGATATCATTCCTGCCTCGATTGATGATGGGTTTGTTGCCAGCCAGTGGGGTGAACTTGTTCGCGAAAACCTTCCGGGCGTTCTGCCTTCAGAAGTGCTCCGGCGCAATATCATCGATCGCGTAGGTAAAGATTACGATTTCATCTTTATCGATACTGGGCCGCATCTGGATGCATTCATGCTGAACGCTATTGCCGCCAGTGATTTGCTGTTAACGCCGACCCCTCCCGCGCAGGTTGATTTTCATTCAACGCTTAAATACCTGACACGACTGCCTGAAATGCTGGAGCAACTGGAAGAAGAAGGCGTCAATCCGCGTATCAAAGGGAATATAGGCTTTATGTCTAAAATGACGACGAAGCGCGATCACGAGATGACCCATGGTCTTGCGCGTGATGTTTTTACCTCATATATCCTCGATGCGGTATTACCGCGACTTGATGGTTTTGAGCGCTGTGGCGAAACCTTTGACACCATTGTCAGTGCGGATCCCCAGTCTTATCCTGGAAGTGCTGAAGCCCTTAAAAACGCGAAACGCGAAGCTGAGCGCTTCACTCAGGCGGTGTTCAAGCGAATCGAATTTATAAGGGGTATCAAATGACCAAAGTCATGAAAAAAATGGGCCGTACGCTGGGTAATTCAAACTTCTCCAAAATGCTCAGCGAAAGGGAAGGCGAGCGCGTGTTTGTGCTGAGGTCGGGGAAAGAGGCCCGCTTTGTACTTACTAAGATCCTTCATGATGATATCGAAGCCCAGACCTACATTGACTCAACTGTGAACGGTCGCGATCAGTCGTTGTTGACCCCAGAGTCCATCAGCGATATTGCCCGCACCATCACACTGCAGCAGTTTTTTCCCGCCATAGGGCGCGAAGTCAATAATCGCATTGAAATTCTGGATGGTTCACGCCGTCGGGCAGCCTGTATTTTCAATGGCATGCCATTTGAAGTCTTGGTTACGAAAGATGAACTCGATATCAGTGATGCCCGCCAGCTTGCAGTAGATATTCAGACGGCAAAAGAGCATACGCTTCGGGAATTAGGCAAACGCCTGAAGGTGATGAGTGATAATGGCATGAGCCAGATGGAGATAGCCAAAGCTGAAGGCATCTCACCGGCCAAGATTACCCGCGCATTTCAGGCAGCCGCTGTACCTGATGAAATGATTGCCGTTTTCCCATCGATTAGCGATCTGGCCATTCCGGACTATCAGTTGCTTCTGGAAATTGCAGAGCAGACTAAAGCCCGGCAGGTAGATGTACTGGAAGTGGTTGAAGGTGTACGCATCAGGATTGAAAAGGATAGGGCTTACGATGCTCAGGATCCGCTCAATAAAACGAAGATTATTGGTTTTTTCAAAGCTGAAAGCAACGGTCTGAAAGCCCCCCGTAAAATGAAGAAAGCAGTGGTAGAAAAGCTGGCTGAATTCAGTGATAAAAAGCAGTTTGCACGCAAAAAAACAGATGCTGAAAAACGACTTGTAACATATGAATTTTCACGAATTCCGGCTAAATATCATGCAGAACTTGATGCGGCGATAAAAATCGTAATGGACAAATTTCAGGCAGAAGAATAATTCCCAGAAAGTAGTGCTGAATTTATGCATCAGAATGCAAAAAGCCTCACGCAAGACAGTGATAACGCAGTCGTGCGGCACATTTTATGATGAATGCCCAAATGTCATTCAGGCCATTCACCCAAAATGCGGGTAACTTCCCTTCAGCCGACAGTCCGGCTGACTTACCCGTTCCCTATCGGCTACCCTGTGACTGTCCGGAGGAGCGGTACAT
This sequence comes from Erwinia billingiae Eb661, assembly GCF_000196615.1. NCBI lineage: Bacteria > Pseudomonadati > Pseudomonadota > Gammaproteobacteria > Enterobacterales > Erwiniaceae > Erwinia > Erwinia billingiae. The sequence goes on along the minus strand of NC_014305.1, from coordinate 101,455 downwards.
TAACCCGGTGGGGATGTGTTCTGCACCCGCGACCTCCGGGCCCATTGTTCAGCGCCCCGAATTTTCGCTGGCCTTGTACCGGTCATCCTTAAATCCATCGTCAGTACCACTGATGTTACCGCCAGCGGGGGGATACCTTTACTAATTTATCCGCTCAAATTCTGGAAGTTTTGCACCATGTTAACGGTCACCGGCATCCATCAAGAATCGTATGCCGAGCTGGTAGTATTAGGTGAAACGGGCCCCGGTAGAATAGCCAGACTACACATTTTTTTGAATGATTATCATTTAATGATAATCAACAATGGAATTTATGAGTAGTATAGGGCTCGCAGACGTTCCCTGACCTTCATTCTAAGAGACTCTAGTGCCTGCTTTCGACAAGTATTACACTGAACTATATCGGTTTATACACCGGAAGCTTCGTGACCGTGAACATGCAGAAGACATGGCTCAGGAAACGTTTATACGGGCATTGACTGTCACCCAACCTGTTCGATCTCGTCGAAGCCTACTGTACAGCATTGCCCGCAATTTAATTATCGATCACTATCGTCGCCCGGTTCTCTCTTCCACCTGCGACGCAGAATACAGCGACAGCGAACATTTTTTTGCCCCATCCCATTTGCAACCCTACGAATTAATAGAAGAAAATCAGTATACTGAGCTGATGACCAAAACAATTAAGGACTTGCCCCCGCGGTGCCGTGAAGCCTTTGTCTTACACCGTTTCAACGGTCACTCTCAAAAGAGCGTCGCCATCCACATGGGAATTTCAGTCAATATGGTCGAGAAACATATTATTCGAGCCATGATGGCTTGCCGCAATAGTCACGCCCTCTGGATGCAGCAGCACACCGACGAAAGGCGTAAGAAGGCTCATGACCATGATGAATAGCGAGAGGGATGCTAAACGATCTGCAGATGAACAGGCCGCCCGCTGGCTAACAAAACAGCAGGCAGGGTTATCTGCCAGTCAACAACGCGAATTCGCAGAATGGTTATCACTGAGTGAAAACGCCAACCGCTATCGATTCATGCAACAGTTATGGCAGCAGGTCGGCGATTTGCCGAAGGATAGCGTCACGTTATTGCGGGCTTCGATACCGGCCACGCCCCGAAAAACCGTATCACACCTCATCTGGCATAAAGCTTGTGTCGCCACTGTCCTTTGTCTGGTGCTGTTATGGCCTGCTTGGCAGTGGCTCTCCCCGCCGCTGATGACCACTCAGTTGCACACCAGTCCCGGAGGATCCCAACAGTTCACCCTGCCTGATGGAACCGTACTCAGTCTGGATGCCGATACCCAGTTACAGGTGGCCTATTATCAACAGCGGCGTGAAGTCAGGCTCAGCAAAGGCCAGGTCTATTTTCAGGTCAAACACCTTCAAGATAAGCCGTTTGTGGTGCTGAGTGGTCCTTCTCGTGTGACGGTATTAGGCACGAGTTTCAGCGTCCGCTATATCCCGCAGTCGATGAGTGGTGATGGCGTAGAGGTGGCAGTTAGGAGTGGCTCGGTGCGCATCGGGGCCCGTTCATGGTTACAGAATATGCGATGGAGGGCATTGGCTTCGCTGAATTTGATGGCTTACGACCACCATTTGATGGTGCTGCATGCCACACAGCGGGCCACCGGCGATGCTCACGGTAATCTGACTCGTCAACTTCCGATTGCACTGGACAACATCGCCGAGTGGCGCCAGGCGCGTATTAATTTTAACAATACACCGCTCAACCTCGCGCTGGCTGAATTCTCTCGCTACGGCAATGTGCCTTTTCATTTGGCCTCATCTGACGTAGCCAACTTGCGCATCAGCGGCAGTTTCAATATTTATCGTCCTGACAGTTTTGTCGATGCCTTGCCCAAAGTATTACCGGTAAAACTGATCCCACAGGGCGATGAAACGCAGATCATCATTCGCTGATGGTTTGCGACAAAAGGCCGCCTGAAGAAAAAAGTAAAAATATTGAGGTGGTGACGTCAGGATTTTGTCAGCAGTAACGTCTTCAGAAAAGATAATGATTCTTATTTGATTTTTTTCTGGGAAAAATTGCATGATGACTTTTACTCTTTACCAACATACACGCGTGAAAACTGGGCTGGCAGCACTGGCATTTTGCCTCTGTTCGCCCGTTCAGGCAGTCGCTACCCTGCCGGTTTCACTTCCCTCCCAGCCCTTGATCAGCTCGCTCAATGCGCTGGCTCAATTGGCAGGCGTTCAGCTGATTGCTTCTCCTGATGCTATTGCCCAAAAGACAGCCCCTGCGCTGCAGGGAAACATGACGCTGGAAGGTGCGCTCAGCCAACTGCTGAGCGAAAGCGGTCTGGGTTTTAGCGTCGATAATGGCATCGTGGTCATCGCTCCTCTGCGTGCCGTATCAGATACCCTTACCGTCACCGGACTGTCCGATCCTTACGCCAGCGTTCCACAGCAAAGCAGTACCGCGACCAAAACCGATACGCAGTTGCTGGAAGTGCCTCAGTCTGTGTCAGTGGTGACTCGTGAAAGAATGGATCGGCAAAATGTGCAAAGCGTCACTGAAGCGCTGCGCTATGTACCGGGCGTAAAAACGGAAACCTACGGTGTTGATCCCAAAGGATATGACTGGATATACATTCGTGGTTTCAATGCGCTAACCACCAACGATTATCGCGACGGACTCCGCCAGTTAAACAACAGTTACAGTTACTTCCGTACTGAACCTTATGCACTTGAACGTATTGATATCGTGCGCGGTCCCTCATCAACGTTGTTTGGTCTTGGCGATGCAGGAGGCATTGTAAACCGCATCAGTAAACTGCCCTCCGCACAGGGCGTGCATGAGGTTGAAGTTGAACTGGGCAACTTCAACCGCCGTCAGGCTCAGTTTGATATGAGCGATAAAATCGACGATGACGGCCATTATCTTTATCGCATGATTGGTGTTGTGCGTGACAGCGACACGCAGTTCCAGTACCACGACGGGCCTGATGTCGAAGATAACCGTGTCTATCTCGCCCCCTCTCTTACCTGGCTGCCGAATTCTGATACCAGCCTGACCGTGCGTGCCGATTATCTGCGTGATACATCCGGTGGCACTGTCGCTGTCCTGACCAAACCAGGGGGTAAAGTCACTGATACGCTGCTGGGAGATTACAGTTTTAACCATTTCCGTCAGGAACAGTTCACCGTGGGGTATGAGTTGAGTCATCAGTTCAACGACACTTTCCAGTTACGTCAGAATGTGCGTTACGGCCAAACCGACACCGTTCTCAACAATCTCCTGCCAGGTGCGGTGAATTTTGATGCCGGGACCGTTTCGCGTAATGCGATTCGCTTTGATGAACACATGAACGCGTTCAACATCGATAACCAGTTGCAGGCTGACTTCTCAACCGCATCAATTACTCACCGTCTGTTAACAGGCCTTGATTACAGTCGCCTTGAGGGCAATGCCAAACGCTTCGGTGCCGTCGCCCCGACCTTCAATATCTACAATCCGGTCTATGGCCTGAATATCGCCGATCCGAATTATGCACTGAACGACAATGACCAGACTACCGCGCAACTGGGCGTGTACATGCAGGACCAAATTTCACTGACGCCAAAATGGCTGCTTACCTTGGGCGGCCGCCACGATGAAATCAGTCTGCGCACGCAAAACAATCTAACTGAAAGTACCAGTTGGCTGGATCAAGGCGCATGGACCGGACGTGCCGGACTGACCTATCTGGCAGATAACGGTCTCGCACCCTATATCAGCTATGCTGAATCCTTTGTCCCTAACAGTGGAACTGACAGTCAGAACCGGACTTTTGACCCAAGCAAAGCACACCAGTACGAAGTCGGCGTGAAATACCAGCCAGACGCAAGTCTGCTGTTGACACTCGCCGCCTTTGATATCATCAAAAGCAATGTGCTAACCAATGAGATTGTGAATAGCGTCGTAACCGGTTATCAGGTCGCTTCTGGCGAAGTGCGTTCGCGCGGCGTGGAAACAGAAGCCACGATGAAACTTACGCAGAATCTGGATTTGCTGGCATCGTACACTTACACAGAAACGGAAATCACCGCCAGTAACAACGGCGATCGCGGTAAGCAGCAGGCTAACGTGCCGAAACATATGGCCTCAACCTGGCTGAACTACAGCTTCCATCAGGGCGTGCTGGACGGATTGCTGCTAAGTACCGGCGTGCGTTATGTGGGGAGTATGTACGGCGATAATGCTAATACAGTACCGGTGAAAAACTTCGCGCTGATTGATGCAGGTGCTAAATACCAGGTGAATCAACATGTCTCAGTCGGGTTTAACATTCAAAATCTGCTAAACCACGATTATGTCGGCACCTGTGACGAGGACACCAGCTGCTATCCAGGACAGGAGCGAACGTTTATTGGTTCGTTGAAATACAGCTTCTGATGTCAACTTTATTACTCAGCCGTCGTGACTGTCTGAGGGCGTTACTGGCGCTGCCGTTGCTCAATGCAGCGCCAGCGCCAGCCGCCACTCCTGCTCACCGTATTATCGCTATTAACTGGCTAGCGGCAGAAACACTTCTTTCACTTGGTATTATCCCTCTGGCGGTTTCTGACACGGGCTATTTTCGGCGTCGGATCGCTACCCCGGTTTTACCGGACGCGGTTCAGGATATTGGCCCTTACTGGGAACCCAATATGGAACAGATAAGCGCCCTGCAGCCTGAGCTGATCCTCAGTGATAATCTGGCGCCCGCAATCCTCGATAACCTGCAACGTATCGCCTCACTGCAAATCGTGTCGGTGTACCCTCCCTCAGGCCAACTTTGGCCGGCTTTACTGCACTTTATAGGTGATCTGGGGCAGTTACTGGGTATTGCCTCGAAAGCAGATCAAACCATTCAGACCTTTAGTCTGGCTATTGATCGCTGTAAACAGCAACTCACTCACGTCGCTGGGCAACGCATTCTGGTGGCCGTGCGCAGTCAGGATGGAAAATATGCCACGGTTTATGGTGCCAACAGCCTGCCGGATGCTCTTCTTTCACTGCTGGGGTTGCGCAATGCCTGGAGTTTACCTGTTGGTTCAATGGGAACAGCCAACGTAGGCATCGAAAAGCTGATGTCATTGCAGGCCGACTGCCTGTTTTATACTGAACTTCCTACAACTATGACGCGCGTTTCCCGGCGGCGTCAGCCGGAAGGACTCTGGCAACAGTTGCCACTGGTCAGCAGTGGGCGGGCCCATGAACTTGCGCACTTCTTCCCTTTTGGTGGTTTAGCCACCGCGCTCAATTTGGCGCAGCACATCACTGCGGCGCTCAAGGGGTCCAACTGAAATGCGTAAAATACCCCGATATGTTTTTCCGTGGCTTCTCATTCTTTTGCTGACTCTGCTTTGTCTCTTTCTGCTGCTCAGCAATCTGAGCCAAATCAGGTTAAACAATCCACCTGCAACGGTCAGCATTCTGTTGCAATACAGTTTTCTGCCGCGTCTGACTACCAGCGTAATCTCCGGGATGGCGCTGGCGCTGGCAGGTTTGATCTTTCAGCAAGTTTTGCGTAATCCCCTGGCAGAACCTGCGACGCTTGGCATCGCGGCTGGCGCGAATCTGGCCATGTCGGCCAGTATTATTGTGTTCCCCAGCCTGATGTTTATCGGACTCCCCAACCTGGCGCTGGCGGGCGCTGCACTGACTGCATTGATACTCTATCTTCTGATAGCCCGTCAGGGACTCGATCCACTTAAAGTTATCCTGACTGGAATGGTGATCAGCCTGTACGGGAACGCCATCACTACACTGATGGTGTTGTTCAACCATGATTATCTTAGTGATTTATACAACTGGCAAGCCGGGTCACTGAGCCAGAATGGCTGGCAGGCGATCCATTTTTTATTGTTGCCGATTGGGGTATTGATTGCAGTCAGCGCATTGCTGGCAAGACCACTTACTTTGCTCGGCCTCTCCGATCAAAGCGCCGGGGCGTTGGGTGTGTCGGTGATAAAAGTGAGGGTCGCCGCCCTTGCCATAGCCGTTGCTCTCAGTGCGTTGGTCACCAGCCAGGTCGGGATTGTGGGTTTTATTGGGCTTGCTGCTCCAGCATTGATCCGGCTGACAAACCTGAGAACCTTCACCCATCAGCTATTAGTGATTCCGCTACTGGGTGCAATACTACTGACGTTGATCGATCAACTCGCACAATTTCTTTCACCGGTTAGCGGTGATTTGCCGACTGGCGCGCTGTCAGGGCTGCTGAGCGTCCCTTTAATCCTGCTTTTGTTGTTCCGCCGACATCATCCGCAGATAAACCCGCCGCTTTTCAGTGCATCACCCGGAAGGCCATTGACGCTTGCACGTGTGTCAGGATTGCTGTTGCTCTTAGTGGGTAGCATCATTGTCTCTTTGTGGATTAATCACGCTCCTGACGGGGCCACATTTTGGACGTTGATTGAATGGCGTTGGCCGCGAATGGTCGGCGCACTCAGTGCCGGTGCGATGCTGGCCGTGGCGGGCGTCCTTATCCAGCGACAAAGCGGCAACCCACTGGCCAGCCCAGAATTACTCGGTATCAGTAGCGGGGCCTCGCTGATGGTGGTGTTGATGGTGACCCTGTTCAACCAGACCCTGGCGCAACTTTTTCCTGCTGCACTGGCAGGAAGTGCGCTGGCTACGTTACTGCTGTTTCTCTTCGGGTTGCGTTCACACTTTCAGCCGCAGTACATGGTAATGGTCGGTTTGTGTATGACTAACCTTAGCATGACATTGAGTATGCTTTTGCTGATGAGTGGCGATCCGCGTGCGATGATGTTGCTAAACTGGAGTACCGGTTCAACGTCAGGTATTACAGCAGACCGCGCGATGTGGGGGGCGGGACAGGCATTATTACTGATCCCTCTGGCCTTACTTTTACAACGCTGGGTGCAAATACTGAGCCTTGGACATCACACGGCCCGGGGATTGGGGATTGGGCTTCGACGCAGCAATATCCTGATTTTACTCCTCGCGGCGGCGCTCACGGCTGGCGGAACACTTCTGATTGGCCCACTCAGTTTTGTCGGGCTCATTGCTCCGCAACTTGCCCGCTTCAGCGGCGCTTACCGGTTTCGCTCACAATGCCTGGTCGCAGCATTATTTGGCGCATTACTAATGATCTTTGCTGACTGGCTGGGACGCAATATTGCCTGGCCGTGGCCAATTTCAGCAGGGTTGCTTTCCGCCCTGATTGGAGCACCTTGGTTTTTATGGCTGTTGCTGAGAGTGGAGAAAAGGTAAAAATAGCACAGTAGCCTCGCTCATCCTGCGTGGCTTTGAGCGAGAAGCCGACAGGTTTGATGACGTCCTCTTCACATTGAACGAGCCAGCCAATTAAATTGTGCAAGGTACAGAATCTGGTGAATGATTGACTCTTATCGAAAGCCTATTAATTATATGAAAATATTATGAAATATCCCAGCTTTGGAAGCAGGAATTAATATCACGAGGTAATGTCAGCATCAGCTTTTGAATGGTTGCCTGTTCGAAAAGTTTCCTGTGGCGAAGGTGGTTTTTAGGCGCAATATGCACAATGTATTTAAGCATTTCCCATGTCACATTCTCCCTTCGGGTATTGAGGCCACCGATCCTGGGTTTTGACGAGTAACATCGGCGTATATAGCGCTGCAACGCTATCGCTACTGGCACATCAAGCAGTATCAGACCTGTAGCACGTTCAAGTCGGGGATGTATGCATTTTGTGTAATTGCCATCTATTACCCATCTTTCTTCACGAACTGCCTCTTCATGTAACCGATAAAAATCTTCTGGTTCACGGGGAACCCATTTTGTATCAGGCAGGTGATGCAATTGATCAAGGTGGACTAAAGGTAACGAGGTTTTAGAAGCTATTGATTTTGCCAGTGTGGATTTGCCGCTATTTGATGGCCCCATAATGCAAATGCGTGGGCCAAGGTCATCTAATGATAAAGAAATGTTCATTCACCGACCTCTCAAATAAACCGTAATAAATTCAGATGAATATATAACAACCTGTGGATCTCTCATGCTATCCGGCAAGCCCCGGTAATCTGCTAATGTGTAGTCAATACTATGCGGAGTTGGCAACGTCCGCTCCTGGCACGAGGCTGCCACAGGTTAGGAGCCGGGGGCAGCCATGGGCGAAAGGCGGACACTATATTGGGGGCGGATAGGTCGTGACGACCTAGCCGTAAGACAGCTTTAATTTTGCTTGTTCAGGTAAAGGTCTCTGCGTTAGCCGTACAGGTCCTCAAATACAACAACTGTTCCGTACTCCTCTTCTCACGGTTCCTAGCAAAAATGGACGCCCTTCGCCTTCATTGCGTTGTAGTCGCGCCAGAAGTCGTCGGTCTGCAGGAAGAGGAATAACCGCCCGCCGCACTGGTTGCCGATGAAGCCTTCCTGCCGATCGTTTGAAGCCAGGGCCAGGAGAAGATTACAGTCGCGCCCGGAATTCGGTGTCACCACAACCCAGCGCTTGCCCGGCTGCGGCGGGTCCTCGACCTGGTTGAATCCCAGTTTGTCGGTGTAGTAGGTACTCAATCGCGCAATCGTAGTCGTAGACCACGATCGCCACATATCCCATGTATCGCTTTTGCGTTCTCATTTCTGCTCCGTCAGGTTTCAGGCACAGCTGGCCGGTCATTACTTTTAACATAAAATTTCGACCACGAATAACATCCTTAGCTCCATAAAGACGTGAAGTTAAGGAAGCTCTTCACACATAAAAACACACAACGAATCTGCAGCATAAGGGGGGAATGCATCGCATATCTCGTAACCGCATCCACGATCAAGTGCAACAGCCGGTTGCTGGTGAATTCCTGTTTCAAGCCGCAACAGGCTCGAATTATTTTCTGAAACAATCGTCTCGATTGCACCGACTATCTGCTCTCCAGGCTTCCTTCCCCGGTATTCCGGACGAATATAAGCCCGCTTAATCTCAACTGAGCCATTTTCCGTAAATAGCAAATCACCATCACCTGCTGGTGAGCTATTTTCCTCACGTACGATAACGCACCTGAGCCGCTCGTCAGTAACTGTTGAAAGATCCAGACAGTGATTACTTTCTGCAGGATACCGTTCGCTCTGAAAGGCATCGAGCTCGCTTAACAGCCACGCCAGGTCAGAATCACTTATATCTGCTTCTGAAATGTTGAGCATGCGATATCCTTGATTCGGTGTTAACTACTGAATCTACCATGCTGTTCAATCTATGACGCCGTTGAGTACCTAACATGGGAGTTCGTGTGCAACTTCCGCTTTGTGGTGTGAGTTCAATTGGTCGATGCAACGCTATCCTTAAACAAGGAGGGCGTTACCATGAAACAAAGATCCCGTATTTACTACACGCCAGAACAGAAAGCGATTATCTGGGACAGGTATAAGCAAGGTGATTCTTTGCATGAAATCGCCAGAATGTTCGACAGATATCACTCTTCTATTATGCCCACGATTTACCAAACGGGTGGGTACCGTCCTCCAACTCGAAAACGGCACCGGTTATCTCTTTCGCTTGATGAAAGAGAGGAGATATCCAGAGGGCTGGTAGCAAAACGCAGTATCAGGGAAATAGCTGATAAATTATCAAGAGCCCCCTCGACTATTAGCCGCGAGATACAGAGGCACGGAGGTGCAAATCAATACCGTGCAGCAAAAGCTGATAAGGAAGCGTGGAACAGTACCCTCAGACCTAAACCTTGTAAGCTAATTGAATGCTCCGCATTGTGTAAAATCATTGCGGAAAAAATGCATCAGGGCTGGGCACCAGAACAAATCGCCGGTTGGTTGAAACGCTGTTATCCCGATAATCAGGAAATGCATGTGTCACATGAAACGATTTATAAAACGCTTTTTATACAAACCCGGGGAGCATTAAAAAAAGAACTACAACAGTGCCTCAGAAGCGGAAGAACAGTGCGTAAATCCAGAACAACATCGCTTAAAGGGAAAGGATTAGGGTCAATCCCGGGCGCGATACCCATCAGCGAAAGGCCACCTGAAGCCGCAGACAGAGCCATACCGGGTCACTGGGAAGGTGACCTGATCCAGGGCTCGAAAAACTCTTATATCGTCACACTGGTAGAACGCCATTCCCGCTTTGTTATGCTGGCAAAAATCAGTGATAACAAGACCTCCACAGTAATATCAGCACTTATCAGACAAGCCCAAAGTTTACCTGCAGAACTGTATAAAACATTAACCTGGGACCGGGGTGCTGAAATGACCAACCACATCATGTTTACCGTAGCCACTGATATACAGGTCTATTTTTGTGATCCTCAATCCCCCTGGCAGCGTGGTTCAAATGAAAATACGAACAGATTGCTCAGAGAGTATTTTCCAAAAGGGACAGACCTTTCAGTTCACAGCCAGCAAAGATTAAATAGTGTTGCCAGGCAACTTAACGAGAGGCCGAGAAAAACACTAGACTTTGAGTCACCCGCAGAGCGATTTAACCGGTGTGTTGCATCCATTAGTTGAACTCACAGGTCGTACCGGCCACTGGCTACCCGGTTTGATGCAGGGACTTTTTAAAGAACTAACGACAAAGATTGGAAATCTTTGGCCAGAGAAAGCCCCTGGCCAGTAATTTCAGAAAAGGTAACCTAATCTCAGACTGATATTTGTATCCTGCCGGAATCCCTGCTCTACAGAGATATCACGACCACCTGAGAACTGAACCTGAACGGCAGGTGTAACGAAATGCGACGCAGAGATACGGACATACGTGCTGTCCAGCCGATCATATTGAGAAATACCGTCAATCCGACTTTTAGCCCCGGTTATCCATCCGCCGCCGAATCCAAACTGCGTGGCAGGTGCAATGTTATAACTCAGATAAGCCTGGTATTCGTAACGCGGACTCTGACTGAGCCGGGCGTTATTATTACCGTACCGGTTATTTGCTGTCGTCCAGGATATATCAGCGCCTGTAGTGAATGCCCAGGCGTCTGAAAAATGATGGATCCAGACGCCCTGCATCAGATAACGCCAGCGGTTTTCACCTACACTCAATGCTTTTTCATTGTTGTAGGCACCGGTAGGCGCATAAATAAAAGGTGCCAGTGAAAGAATGTCAGCTCCTTCGTTGTCCATGCTGAACTTGAAAGGCATACCCACTATGATATCGCCCATCCCTGACGCTCTCCCGAGTGGGCTGGCATCTCCCATCGCATCCGCCCTGGCAAACGGAATGATAATCTGTGGCTCAATACTGACGTTTTCCGCAGGACGAAATCCATGAATAAAGCGCAGCAGTGTGGCCTCAGAACGTAATCTGTAATCACCGGCTGCTTTATTGCCCTGAGAATAGTATTCATCGCTGTGAGCATATTGAAAATAGGCCAGCGCGAATGTTTTATTCGCGGGCATCATTTCGTAGTCCCCGGGAGAAAACTCAAGGGCATCAGCAGGCAGGCTTAATGCTGCTGCCAGAAAAATACCGGTACGTAAAAAAATCTTATTCATAATGATTCTCCACTGTCCTGCCGTAACAGGCCGGTTCCTGGATGACAGTTAACATATTCAAAGTACTGTGATTTTTCAGGTACAACGACAATCTCATGCCACAGACGGAGTGCTATATCAAAGTTCAGCTCTTTCACGTAGCGCATGAACCCGCCAAATATTGCCACATGAGTCGGATGGCTTTTTGCCCAGAGTTCAAGGGCGGCCATATCGGCAAAGTGTGCCAGACCAAACGTTTTCTCCGTCAGAGCATGTGATGAGGGATCTAACACCTGCATATACCGGCAGCTCAGGCAGCCTATGGCGTGGCCCTGGTCTCTCAGAAAATCCATTCCCCGGTGCAGCACGGGCTCTATTTCCGTGAGGTATTTTTGTCTTTCTTCCTGTTGCGTGGTCGACCAGTCCTGCCCGGAGCGAATGAGGCAGAGGTTGTTACTTCCTGAAAGCACAATCCGTTTTCCACTTGCTGTACGTGAGCGGGATTTACCGGTCCCCCGTAGGGGGGTGTTCTGAGCTGCAGGCAGCCGGTCGCGGGCACTCCCCCAGTAGCCATGCTCGCGCATTTCACCGCTCATGCCTTCTGCCAGCCAGGCGGCGCCTTCCGGAGATCCCCTGTCTGAAAATATGGTTTCAAAGCTTTCAGGCTGCGGGCTGACAACTTCCAGAAATAAACCATACTCCCCGTTCTCCCTTTCTGGTGAATTCCACCATATGTTGAACAGGCTGTTCTCTTTCCAGCTCTCAAACTGCTCTGCGGATGACCAGTAGGCGATGGCCATCAGGTTATAAAACCCCGCCTGGTCTTTGCATGACGCTATGTCCCAGTGGCCGGGCCCATCCGCTGACGAAAAACGATCAGTGATTTCATCCAGAGCAGAAATATCCAGGCAGGTCCTCGCCTGAATACCGAAGTACGCCATGACTATCCGGCCGGTCAGGGGGGAAAATCGTGCGGTCCAGGCCGGAAAAGGCGGCTTATGTTCTTCAGGCATGCCTGAGGGACATTTGCGCAGGGTACGCAGGTGTTCAGGTATGGCAGATTCCATTTCTACTCCTCCTCTTCTTGTCCAGCCTGTTCGGCAATTAGCTCTGGAGGCGAATACCGTTTAATCACAGTCTTGTTGGATGAAGGATTAAAAAGGAGGCGGGTCACGTCAGGACGTGAATAGTGGCCTATCGGGTCAGCCGCAAGTTTGGCAAAAGTAATCGCAGCAGAGTCGAGCTCAGCGATAAGCAGTCCTTCCTCATTCTCCCCGAGAGGTGTGACGAGTTCTCTTCCGTCCGGGCCGTAAATACGGGCATGTCCCCCCCCGGCACTGAGTAACGCCCTACGGTCATCATCTGGACAAAGGAAATCAATCATCTCATCAGAAACCACGGCACACGGGGCTATCACGAAGCATTGTCCCTCTGCGGCATACAGGCGAGAAGCAGCCGTGTTGACCTCGGGCCCCAGCGCAGCCGTTGCGCTGGTGTAAAGACTGAAACTGGGCCAGGCGGCGATATGTATTTCCTCATGCTGGGAATACATCGCATAACGGGACAGTGGCTGCAGATGCTCCCAGCAGCAGAGGGCTCCAACGTTCCCCAACGGTGTCTCCCAGGTAGTCAGGGAGGAACCGTCGCCTTCGCCGAACAGCGTACGCTCCACGTGCGTAGCCTTAAGCTTGCGCCGGATTCCAATGGTCTCCCCGTCGCTTCCAATCAGCCATTGTGAGATATAGAGGCTGCCATGATCGCGCTCGCTGAAGCCCAGAACCACAACGATATTATTCTGCTGCGCCGCAGCCGCAATTCGCTTCGCCTGAGCACTGTCCAGCACGAGGGAGTTCTGATGATACTGATAAACCAGGGGCATATTAATGGCGGGCGAGTTAAGCCATAAGAACCACGGATAACCGGGTATCCAGGTCTCAGGAAAAGCGATGAGCTCCGCGCCTTTCTGTGCGGCTTCTGATATGAGGGCGATCGTTTTGTCTATGGTTCCTTCAAGATTCATAAAAACAGGGGCGGCCTGAACGCAGGCAACGGTAACCGGTTTGTTCATCATATTGTGTCTCCTGGTAAAATAACTCAGCAGACACAGATATATCCTCCCTTACGGACGCGGTGTTATGACATGACGGAAAGGATGCTTGTCTGAAAAGGAACTGGTCTGAATATTGCATAATATGTCCAACCAGGGCGGAGGTTGCTGACATGAACACCTATAACACTGCTGATGTTTTGTATGATGACCGGAGTGAATACTGGCGTCATGCCATCAGCCGCACGTTTGTTCCGCTGGAAAGTACTTTTTCCGGAGACGATCGGTACGGCATTATCAGATGCGGAAACTGGGGTGACCTGCGGGTTTCAGAAGTCAGCTGCAGTGCTCAGGACGTCATAAGATGTCGAAGAGGGGCTGATAATCATCCTGATAATGCTATGCTGCTGAGTTTCATCAGTCAGGGTAAAACCTCCGTGATTCAGGCGGGGAACCATGCCAGTCTTGGTCAGGGTGAATTCGGGCTTTATGACACACGCTTTCCCTACGAACTGCACCTTCATGGTGAAACGCGCCAGCATGTGGTGCAGATACCCATAGAGCATCTGAGACAGGAACTGGGAAAGACAGAACACCTTGTTGCGTATTCCTTTGGCAAAACACATTCCCTGACGCCTTTTCTTCACGTGCTTCTGAATAACCTGATGGCGCAACCGGAAGATATTCAATCACATCACACCAGCGTCCTTTACAGGCAGCTCCTTGAGCTCCTTACCGTGATCGTCTCAGATGAATGCAAAGCAAAAAGATCGCCCCGTTCATCCGCAGGACTGTTGCTTCAGATTAAAATAATGATAGAACAGCAGCTTTCGGATACCACGCTGTCAGTATCAAGAATTGCTGAATCGTTCAGTATTTCACCGCGTTATCTGAGTATGCTCCTGAAAAGTGACGGTACCACCTTTGGCCGTTATGTTCTTACTCAGAGGCTGAATAAAGCTTCACTGGCTTTGAAATCCCCCGTGTATTCAGATATACCCATCAGCCAGATTGCATGGAAGTATGGGTTCAATGATATGGCTTATTTTTCTCGTGTATTCAGGGCAAAATTCAGCTACTCACCAACGGAGTACCGTCATCAGGCTGGCAACACTTAGCTGGGATGCCCATATGACAAGTTACAATAGGGGAAATAAATCTGATGCCTGTCGCGATAACTGGCTTTTGAAAATTCCTTAACGTGATGTTTCACTCAACATAGCATCAGCCCGGTTTAAAATAAGGGATCAATTTTTTCATCGAACCGATGGCATATATGGAATTTTTAGAAAAAACAAATGCACTCTTAAGGGGGCCGGCGTAGAGCCCCCTATACAAGATATTTCTGGCCTAAAAAACCTCTCTCAAAATATTCCTTTTATCAAAAACGCATTAACCGTATGTTTTTGTGCGGATGGGCTCAAAATCTTCAACAGGGTATGGTGAATCTGTTCTTATCCCTGTAACCACCTGAGGCCATCAGCCGTGCTGAGAAAACCTGCACCCACGTTCTGACCGTTCAGGTTTTGTTTCATTACGCCGATAACGTAGATAACCACTCTTTCGTATAAGGCGTCACCTGTGACAAAACGCACTCACATACTGCAGTTCAGGCTGGGCCTGCTGCTGCTTCTCTCTCTCATAAGCGTTGCGTCCCTTGCGGCCCTCTGGGAGTTTCAACTTGAAGGGAGAGTGCTTCCGGCACTTGGTATCCCCTATGATGGTCGCTTCGAGGACGCCGAACGCTGGCGTTTTATCATTACCTCAACCACATTTGCCACGCTCTCACTGGCAATACCCGGGCTGGTCATCCGACGCCTGGTCGTCTCGCTGAGTCAGGGCTACCAGGCAATTCTCGATGCGCGACAGGAAGCATTTCGCCTTGCACGTCACGATGAACTGACCGGACTTTATAACCGACGCATTTTTATTGAAAAGCTGACGTTTTGGCTGACAGGGGAAAGTCCCACTGCGGCTGTCATGATTATCAATCTTGACAGATTTAAGCCCATCAATGATACCTATGGTCACGCGGGGGGCGACGATGCTCTTTGCGAGATAGCAGGCAGGCTCCGTCGATTCAGCAATAAGGATATTACGGTTGCGCGCACCGGCGGCGATGAATTCGCGGTGCTCATCTCGGGCGTGATTGGACGTGATGAGCTGGCCGCGCTGGGGGCCCGCATCTGTACCTCACTCTCACAGCCGCTGATGTCACTGCCGCATCCTCTTTCAGCCGGAGTCAGCATCGGGATCGCGCTTTTCCCGGACGATGCCGAAACGGCCGACGCGCTGCTGCGTTGTGCTGACACTGCTATGTACCATACGAAAAGCACGGAGCGGGGCACCTTTTGCTTCTATGATCTCTCTTTCGGGGAGGCTGTACGTAGCAGAGAACAGTTTGAGCGGGAAATTCGCAGCGCCGTGCTTAACAACGAGTTTGTCCCCTGGTTCCAGCCTGTCATCAGCCTTCACAGCGGAAAGATATCAGGATTTGAGATTCTGGCTCGCTGGCATCATCCGGCGCGCGGCTTACTGATGCCTGCCGATTTCATCAGTGATGTGGACCGCACCGGCTGTATGCCTGCTATGACGGAATCCCTACTTCGCCAGGCATGCCGGCACTTTCGCGATCGCTATACGGACATGACTCTTGCATTAAATATCCCTGCTTCCATGGCAGAAGACCTGACGCTGCCGGAAACCATCCAGCGCCTGCTCCGGGAAGAAGGCCTGCCGCTGTCGCGGCTCGAGATTGAAATTACCGAAGATACGCTTATCGCGAACATGGCCAGCGCCAGAATAAACCTGGATAAATTCAGGGCCATGGGCGTCACCGTGTCGCTTGATGACTTCGGCACCGGTTACTCCGGCCTCTATCACCTGACACAGCTGTCGATTGACAAGATTAAGATTGATCGTTCCTTCATAGCCCTTAAAACGTCCAGGAAAAACCAGATGGTGGATGCGATCCTGGCCATGGGAAAAAGTCTGGAGATGCAGATAACGGCCGAGGGAATAGAACAGATGGAGGCGGCACGCTGGTTGTCGGCGCACGGCTGTGACTTTGCGCAGGGCTGGCTTTTTGGTATGCCTGTCCCTGCAGACGAGATATCCGGACTTTTTACGGGTAAAGCTCTTCAGGAATTCGGCGCCACCCTAAAGGGCCATATCCCTCTTTCAGGCGACAATCTGCCTTCACTGTCCAGTTGAGTAATAAGTGTTGTGCGGTACAGGGGGAATGTTCATTCATCCCTCTGTAGATTCAGTATCTGGATTTTATAAACAGCCACACACTCCCGTCATCATAACTACACCTTTTCATCAGGTTGTGGGTTATCGCTAAACATTCTGAGCATAAAGTGTGACATTCTGCCACCGTATGGTTCAGTCAGCTTCAAACAATCAATGGCAAGCCAAGGAAGTGCGTGGCAATCACACATGAGTCGCGGAGATAAGTACTGCAGTGAGGGTGGTATGTCACACTTTCGTAATTAGCGGCAGTAAACATAATCATAAAAACACAGGCCGGGTGTGATTGAGGCTTTGCTTTTTAACGGGTAAACGGCCTGCTGAAGATTACTAAAGGTGAGTTTTATATCTCCTTAACCCATGAAGTCACTGGGAATTTCAGCATGAAATGACCATAAAAAATCGTTATTTTACAATATCTTAATGAGAAAATAAGCCTGGGTAAAATTCTTAAGCCACATATCACAATGACACTATACTCTTCAAAATTTAGAGTCATGGTGCTCTACCAAAAATGATTCGAGTGCTTTACCCCGATAGAAGCGGGCCGGAACCACAACGAAACGGCAAAAAGCAGTGACAGGCTGCGCACATCTTAAATGGATCCGGAAGGAACCATCTGCATGCCATTTTGGTGTTCCGTTTGGCTGTAAATCTTACAGACAGCCAGTATAAGAAAGCACTGTTCCTGTAAAAGTTTTTGTTGTGGAGTAATACGGGAGAAGTATTTCTAAATGATGCTTATTAAGCATTGTAAATATAGCCTATAGTGTATACCCTGTTTATAGACTGCAATATATAAAGGTGAGCGTGTGTGGGCCGTTGAAATCACGGGTTTATTCGCTGAATGGCTGAAAGAGCAGGACAGGGCGATGCAGCTGGACGTTATTGCTGCACTAAATTTATTGAAGCAGGAAGGCCCCACCTCGGGCGCCCGCACGTTGATACGTTATACGGCTCCAAGATCCCAAATATGAAAGAGTTGAGAGTTCAAAGCAATGGACGGCCCGTGAGAGGTTTTTTTGTGTTCGACCCTTTACGTAAAGCCATTGTTCTGTGCGCGGGTAACAAAGAAGGTACAGATGAAAAGCGCTTCTATAAAACCATGATTAAAACGGCTGAAAATGAGTATCACCGACACCTGGACTACCTTAAACGGAGTGGAAAATGAGGACGCTTGATGATCTGATGGCTGATTTAACACCCGAGGAGCTGACTCAGGTGAACAATAAAGTTGCAGAAATGCGGCTTGATTCTCAGCTGTATAAACTTCGAGAGGCGCTGGCTAAAACGCAAAAGCAGCAGGCAAAAGCCATGGGGATCGCACAACCTTCCGTTGCGGCTATTGAGGGGCGCGGTGAAGACCTGAAAATTGCGACGCTCAAGCGATATGTTGAAGCGCTGGGTGGCCAGCTTACTATCGGTGTAAATATGCCCGGCGGTGAGCACGTGGATTTTACGCTTTAACGACAGCGTTGTAGCCCGCTATGAGCGGCCTGCAGAGATTGCTGGAATGATTGCCAAAAGCAGTCGCAATACTTCGGGTCATCATGGATCAGCACAATCTGAATCAGAGTTATTTCAGAGAGGAGGTCGGGGGAAAATCCCTGGTCAGCTTGACCATGAAAGGTGAACGCAAGCTTACGCTCAATCACATGCGTAACCTTTCCCGTCGTTTCGGTATCCAGGTATCCTCGTTCATTGATTGATTGCCTAAAAACCTGGATATCCGCCTGACAGGACTGATTTTCTAATTGCTGAGCGTAGGTATGCAGTTTCACCTTTGTGGCTGATGTGACCGGCAAGAATGGGCGCCCAGGTTGTCTTTAAGAGAGAAGGCCGATGCCTGTTTTTTATGCGCGCATCCCTGGCAGAAACACACCGTGTGTATCCTCAAGGAATTAACTTTAAAAGCAAAAAATAACGTCCGCAGGCAACTTTCACCGTGCTGTATGCGAAAGGCCGTTGAGCGTAGGAAATCTGACCGTTACCCGCAACATCGGGTTCACTCTTTCAGGGATCGGATTAAAAGGGTCAGTCCGTCCCAGTCACTTTCTTCCTCCGCAGTGATCCATTACTTATAAGCGTAACGGAAACAGCCATTTAATATCTTTTCGGACTTTTTAACTTTATGGAATCGACTCTGATTGCCTAAACCCACGACATCTATATTTAAGCGTTGCCACCCCCCACAAGAAATAAGGGGTCAGATCAGATTATTGAGTTGCAGGTAAGGTTTTGGAACAAAAGTTCAGTGTCAGAATAAACCAATATTGTTATAATGTTTTTTCATAATGTTTCATGATTGAGAACAGTAAATGGCATTGCTTGGCGATTTTTTTAAAGGCTCATCTCTCCGCCCCACGGAGATTATAGTTTTGAAGGTGACGGATGAATATGGAGACATCATCGTTGCTGATTATGATGATTACAGGGTCCTTCGTTTTGAAGGGATAAATGAGCAAAGCAAAATGCTTAAAAGTAATGTTAAATTGCCAGTGCATAATTACATTAAATCCATGTTAATGGCCGTAGCTTTCACGATCACGGATAATGTCTTAGTTTTGGGGCTTGGAGGTGGAGCGCTCGTGAGGACATTAAATTTCCTTGATAAGGAAATAGAGATAGATGTCGTGGAACTAAGAAAAGATGTACTTTCAGTAGCACGTAAGTGTTTCTCTTTACCCGTTTCAGAAAATATATCTTATCACATCGAAGATGCGAAAAGGCACCTGAAAAAAAGTATAAAGCATTACGATGTGATTTTCTCGGATCTTTATTCTGCTTTTTACATGGATCCATTTCAGGAGACGGAAAGCTTCCTGATAACCTGCAGGGAAAGAATGAATTATAACGGCTGGCTTGTAATAAATTATCACGAAATCCCAAGAAGAGAAAGTCCACTACATCGTTCTCTCATTAAAATTTTTGGAGAAGTGCTTTTCTGTCGAGTGCCCAGTGGAAATGTTATTATATTTGCGGCAAAAATAAAGAGTGATTTCCCCATTGCTGAACGAAGGATTCAGGCTGAGCGGTTACTGGATAAACTGGGAATGGATCTGTATTTTTTGTCAAAAAACATCGCCCCCTTCCCCTGAGCTTGAAATTCATCGGCCGTGGACGATCAGGTTTTTTGTTAAATAAATCAAGTATTTAAAATATGTCACGGGGGCAATCACATTGATAGCCTTGCAAAGACATCACGGGCCGAAAAAATTTTAAAATCAGCAACTGAAATGCCTTAAGCCATACCCTCGTCGACGGCATCCACTGACATTTGGTTTTTATGAGATGGTCATTCTTTACACTACGCTCTGAGTCTGCTTGTTCATATTCAATACCGTAATGTACGATAGTTATATTACAAAATAAGATAGTGAATAAGTGCGTGGCAGCGCCCCTGAATAACGTACGTTAAGAGTTGACCTTATAAGGGAATCTGAGTATGAACACTGAAAATGGAGTTTTTTTCCTTTTTCCTGAGTGTTCATGAATTACCATAAGTTGACCATCACGATTTATTATTTCGATGACTTGTGTTACAGATTTTTTAGATGCATTGGTTGTGGAGGCAAAATGCTTACCCTTAAGATCAGATAACTCAGAATCTGTTAAATTTAATTTCATTTATTAACTAAATCCTTTCTATTTTTGGAATAAAACAGCCCTCTTTAAAAGTAGTACGTAATAATGGCAAAATCAAGTCATGCGGGTATGTCTAAAAATCTCACGACATACATTGCACGTCAAAAAGTAATTTGGTGACGTGCACGCGGTCCATCTTCATGAAGAGATTAATAGTCCAGTGCTGCTTCAAAACCTGTGCATCGTTCAATTCACTACTCTATTAATAATTTGTAAGAGCGACTACTTGACTGGCAATCACTGGGTGAACGATGAGGTACGACATTCCCGAATGGTAAAGAATTTAACGGTTTGCTAACCACTCACGTCTTGGGCACTAAGTCTGTCTGAATATTGGGGACAGGAGTTACTGCATCCCGGAGGAAACAACTGTCCCAATATCAGCTTAAAGACAGGTCCTGATGATACCGTTAAGGCTCACTGGCATATGATTTCTCAGAAAACAGGGTTTATTCCTCAATCCCATGCTAATCGCTATCGCCGGATGAGTTTCTGATACGCATCTGCAAACGGGATATTTGACCAGTGATATCCGCCGTTCTTTCTGCTAATACCCTTATCGCACTGGCTATAACAGAAAAGCCCCTCCCGTGTACACCCGCTCTTGCAGCCTCAATACTTGCATTCAGGGAAATTATTTTGATCTGGGCAGCAATATCTCCATTTTCAGCTACCAGTTCTGCAATCTCATCAGCCGTTCTGGTTGTCTGCTCCCTGCGTTGTACCTCATTCCGCTGATGAATCATTCGGTCTTTGCGGTTCTGAATATCGATTAGCGCACCCACCGCCCGCAGCGGAGTTCCATCTGGACTACGCTTGGTCTGCCCGCGAGCCTGGAACCACCGGTATTCTCCGGTTCGAAGTTTCAGCCGGTATTAAATATCAAATCCCGTTTGACCGCTTCGGTCCAGCAGATGTTTTACAAAGGAGTCGAGTGCATTCTGTTTATCCTCCGGGTGCAGTCTGGAAGACCAGCTTTCCATCACGTCAGGAAACTCTTCCACCGTCTCAAACCCCAGCAGTTTTCTGAACTGAGGAGACCACCAGAATACATTACGTGGATTCATGGGGTCGCCGTTTAGTATATCGAGATCCCAGAGTCCATCGTTGAGCATTTCACGGGACAGGTCAAAACGCGTGGACACAATGTCAAAACGATGGGCCTGCTCAACCTGATCGTCGATTTTTTCCAGAGTACCGGTGACATTAGGCGTATTGCCGCGTGAATCATGCTTAGCTCTGATGCTGAACCACTCACTCTTATGGCCACCGGTGTTGAGCCGGCATAATAAAGTATGCCCTTCATCACTGATATTGCTGACAACTCGGCGGATGTATAGCCGGAAGGCCTCTTTATCTTCATTACTCATGAGAGACGTCAGAGAAGACTGGTCGTGAGGAGTACCCAGGGCCATCCCAAGCAGATTCCGGGCTCTGGGCGACAGCTTAATAATGCTGTTGCCGGAGAAATCAGGTCCCTCCATAACCCATACTCCTTCGCGCATAAGTTCTGGAACGGAAAGCAGCATGCCGTCAATGTCACTTTCAACTTCTGGTAACGTTTCACAGGTAACAGCCGGCGTGAGCGGATCCAATGGTCTTTCGGCTTCAGGTCGTTTTTTTAATAATTTACGAAACATATTTTTCCCGGCAAAAAATAATAATGGCAAAGTTGCGCAGAATGTTATCGGCACGCGGCCTGCATCTTTTATACCTGCATATGCAAAGATCTTTGGGGATATACTCCCGGTGCAACCCTGATCCAAAATCCCTGCCACACCTGCCCCCCAGTTGCATGTATCAGCCCCAGGCTTTTCGAGGCTTATAATCGGCAAACCCCCACCCTGTCACAAATCTTATGGCACAGGAAAAGTGCAGTGTAAGGTTCCTGGCGAAAAATTACATGGATAGTTAAGTCCCAGATCAAATACGTCTCAAAGTTAGCAGCTTTAACTATTGGAACTTACCTGCCAAAAGACCCAACATATTATTAACAGGACTTAAGTGTTGAATTGTGAGAAGGCAGAGCCGTGACGGGAAAATACGCACGTTCCCGGTGCCAAGGGGCTGTGTGGGTTGATTCTTGGCTTATGGCGAAGCGTGTGGCGCTAACCTATTCCTGATACACAGTTCGGTACAACACGAACAAACGTTTCGTAACGTAATGCGGGCACCGATCGTGATGTGGGCGCTGCCCTGCCCGGATAAAAAAGATAACCATCAGCGGATGAAACAGTAATACCTGAGACAGATTTTCTGATTCACTTGTTAAGGATGCCATTATGATGAACAAAGTTGCATTTGTAACGGGAGCCGGTCAAGGCATCGGCGCTGCCATTGCTTTACGTCTGGCAAAGGATGGTTTTGCGGTAGCCATTGCGGACTATAACATTGAAACAGCGCGGCAGATCGCGGATAAAATTATCCATTCGGGAGGAAAGGCTGTCGCGCTGCAGGTTGATGTGACCCAACGCGATAAGGTTTTCAGTGCCGTTGAAGAAGCACGCCATATCCTGGGGGATCTGAATGTCATCGTCAATAACGCAGGCATTGCGCCTTCAACACCGATTACCGATATCACGGAGGAAATTTTTGATAAGGTTTACAACGTAAACGTTAAGGGCGTTATTTGGGGGATGCAGGCGGCTATTAATGCCTTTTGCGCGGAAAAGCACGGAGGAAAAATCATTAATGCCTGCTCTCAGGCAGGGCATGTTGG
Organism: Erwinia billingiae Eb661; assembly: GCF_000196615.1. Classification (NCBI taxonomy): domain Bacteria; kingdom Pseudomonadati; phylum Pseudomonadota; class Gammaproteobacteria; order Enterobacterales; family Erwiniaceae; genus Erwinia; species Erwinia billingiae. The sequence continues at coordinate 78,371 of NC_014305.1, read as the reverse complement.
CAATCCTGAACTGGCCGTATATAGCTCCAGCAAGTTCGCCGTTCGGGGGCTTACACAAACTGCGGCAAAGGACCTTGCTTCCAAAGGCATAACGGTAAATGCTTTTTGTCCGGGTATTGTTAAAACCCCCATGTGGGAATCAATCGACAAACAAATTTCCCAAACAGCGGGTAAAGCTGCAGGCTTTGGCACGCAAGAGTTTTCGAAACGTATCACCCTAGGGAGGTTATCAGAACCTGAAGATGTGGCAGCATGCGTCTCATTTCTGGCGGGGCCAGACTCCGATTATATGACCGGTCAGTCACTACTGATCGACGGTGGTATGGTCTTCAACTGATCCATCCATTAACTTACTCATACTTCGGCATGAGTAAGTTAATATTACGTGTGACTCAGGCTTCAGCTCGTATGTTCTTTCATCCCCAATTTAATCTTCTGCTTGATTTTCACTCGGGTATAATAGATTCCTGTTGAGGAATGCCTGCCTCAATTCTGGCAATCTGCAATAACCTTGGCAATTAAAGATGAAGTTAGAAAGGTTCTATGTCATCCATAACATAGACAATTCCCTTGAACTTATTACCCCTCATTCCCTCTTAATCAAATCATCAGCGCGTGATAATATTTTGCTAAAAGATTAAAATTCACCGCATTGCTTTCAAGGCTCAATATGCAGTTTGTGTAGGAAGCGGGATTGGGAATAAAGTTTGTTGTTACTTTATGATTACAAAAGGAAGCCGGGGCCCAAAGGCCCGTATAAAGATGATATTAAAAAAATTTTAAACCTGCGCCTCAATGACCTTTCGTCTGGCTGCGAGCAGATAATGTAAAATGAGGATGTCTCCCCGCCAGCAGAAGTAGAAATTCGTACTCTTTCTGGCGCAGAAGGCTTGCCTCAGCCCCTGTTATCTCTTTGGTTTGCCAGATACGCAGGCTGAAACCAAAAATCTCAGCAGCCTGTGCTTGCGTAAGCCCTGCAGCGATACGAAGCTCACGAACATTGTCCTTTACAACCACGGGTATTAACAAAAAATTTTTTTCCAGAAATCCTCCTGCATCAGAGACATGAAACTATTAATTTGCGTTTCGGCTTCATTATAATCCCTATTTTAGAATAATTGAACCACCTGCAGTGACTTTGAGGCATCCATCACAACAGGTAACCAGTTTGTTAAAATTTGAGACGGTAGTATTATTCACGCCATCAGGATTTTAACTTCCTCCCTTGCTCAGCTGAGCGTTTAAATGTGCAATGGTTATTTTTTATAATTAATCATCACTAACAGAAATCATTCGACAGCACAAACATTCCTTTTATTATGCGTATAGCTGCTATACAATTAAAAATAATCCCCCACGCACCAGTGCTCCTAAGGTAAAGATTTCATTAAGAAAAGGTCTGCTTACCGAAAAGGAAATTATGTAAAATACGATTGTTCTTTATTAACGATTGATAAATTTCACCTTTTGAAGTGATTACTTTCTTTGCTTATTTTAACTATATATATTGTTTTAATTCCCGGCACTTCACAGCCGGCCGGAGAGCGTAATGTCATATGATGCAGGTGCCAGTCAAGAGCACCGTTTCAACCTGCTTAATCTGCTGAAAGCCCCTGACGAAAGCCGGGATGAAATTCTGACGCAGTTTGTCAGGCTGACTGCTCAAAAACTAGGCATCCCAGGTAGCTTTGTCTCTGTGGTAGATGATGAGCAACAGACCGTTATGGCTTCCCTGAATTTCAGCCTCAAGGTCTCAACACGCGAAAATGCCTTTTGCCGGCACGTCGTCGATAGTGATGAACCCATGGTGGTACAGGACACTTTACTTGACCCCCGTTTTATCTCACATCCGCTGACAACCGGTGCACCATACATACGCTTTTATGCTGGAGTACCGCTCAGGGATATAGATGGTTTTGTTCCGGGAACACTTTGTGTAACTGACACACGCCCCCACGCCTTCTCTGCCGGGCAGATACATAGCTTAACTCTCCTGTCCACCATGGTTATGTCCTTTCTGAGGGCCTGGTATTCCGCGGGGCTCACTGATGCGGTGACAGGGCTGCCTGACAGGCAGCAGCTGGTACGTGATTTACAGGTAGCTGCAGCAGATGAAAGAAAACCTACCCGGCGTCTGGTGCTTATCGACTGTCTGGATATGTCGCGTGCCCGTGAGCTGGTGCGTTCCCTCGGGGCTCCTGCAGTTGAAGGGTTGCTTCAGGATATCGCCACGCTTATTCCCCTGAGGCTCAGACCCGGTCCCGGGGAAAAACTTTATTCCTTCTCTGCAGGACGTTTTGCACTGCTTGCGCAGGATGAGGGCCGGCTGAGTGCAGGGCGTATATCGACTCTCCTGCACGGCATCAGCGCGCATCTCGGGGACAATATTTCGTTGGAATTGTCGCCGGTAACGGGCGAGACCCATTTTAACCCCGGCGCGGGCTCTGCGCGTGAGGTCGTTGCTCAGGCTTTATCAGCCCTGACAGACGCAACTATCCGGGGAATTCCTGCCGCTCGTTTTGATCTCCCGCTTACGGAAGATTTGCCCCGGTTTGTATCTGAGTCGGATGAACTTATCGCCGTAATGCGTTCGGGGCGGGGGCTGACGCTCTTATACCAGCCCAGATTATGTATGGAAAAAGGATTACCCGTTGGGCTTGAAGCTCACGTGGAATGGGACAACCCCCGGTTCGGGTGTCTGGGCCCCGGTAAGCTTGGTGAAATTGGCATCTCTTCCGCTGCCCTTTCACAGCTGACAGACTGGACCCTGAATCAGGTAATTACACAGCTGAAACAATGGCACAATACCTGTATCACTCTGCCTGTTTCAGTATTCGTTTCTGACGAGGATATTGCCCGGAGTGGATTTGCAAAAGATTTAAAGCGCAGAATGAAAAAAGCCCGCCTTTCACCAGCCTTGCTTCAGATTGAATGCCTCACGCCTGATGCGATCCCGGGCAGTCCCGCAGCATTAGAGGGTATCAGCAGACTCAGGCAGTACGGGTTCGTTACTACGTTGGATGACCTGAGCATGACCTCCGGTAATCAGACTTATCTTTTACGCCCCCCGCCAGCGGTCGTGAGCCTCACACATGAACTCAAAGCGTCGCTTTCGGCTGATGCTGCTTCACGTATTATGGTCCGTGGCATTATCAGAATGCTGGAGAGTCAGGACTATCGGGTCATCACTTCTTTGGATGAAGATACAGATGGAAGTGATGCAGTGAACGGCTTTTTTTATGCCCGTTCTCTGCCGGCAGCAGCCGTGCAGAGCTGGCTGTACTGGAAATTACGCGATAACTGTAACCAATGCAGGTAGAGACGGCTCACGTCTTCATCTGCTGTCTGAGACTCTGCTTAAATTGCAGAAGCATGTAAACACAATAAACGATTCTCACGACTAAACAGACTCTACATCTTCTGACGTAACAAACGTATCTGACCACAACTCTGGTGTGCACCTTGTACGAAAAGACATTTCACACCAATCACAACGGATTGAGTGCAGGAAATAGTAAGGAGCCTGAGGAGGTAATCAACTTTTCTGTGAGACCAGTTAACTTCAGCGCCAGCCTGCTGAGAAAATGCCACTTTGTATTGTTACTCTTCACTTAATGAGAGACAGAAAAGGTCGTGACAAAACCGATAATGATGTCCGTTACACTTTTCCGCTTGTACTGGCAGATAAAAAATCGGGTTGAGGCCCGTCCTGACACAGACCCTCTTTTGATTTGATTAGGAATTTCAAAATATATGTGTTTTTAACGCCACACAGGAAAAATATTTTGCGTCCCGAATACAGGTGTGGAAGGCTTACATTCCTCGTGAACAACGAAGAGAAGGCTCTGGATAAAAAAACCGTTCCTGGATTAAAATCATAAATAGCATTTATTATGCGTCTGTGCTGAAGAGCTGTAGCAGTAAAAACGAAGCGGACGGTAATCTCCCCTTACAGGAACTGGGAATACTTTCCTGTATAGAGGTGTTTTTGCAGACAGAATTAACATATTTTTAAAGGCAACTCATAAACATAGCTCTCACTGTCAACTTTCGATTTTAACTAAACGATACCGGGGAAATGGTCATGCTTATAAACCTGAGCGGCGATGAGGAACAGCGCCTTAAAGCAGTTGCTGTGCTGAGGACCCCAGATGAATGTCGGGATGAAATTTTAAACGATTTTGTGGCCCTCACCGCACAGTCACTCGGCGTAACAGGCAGTTTTATTTCTGTGCTCGACGACAGGCATCAGTTTATTACGGTGTCCCGAAACTTCACATTACGGCAGACAAGCCGTGAAGAATCTTTCTGCCGGCATGTTGTGGATAGTGGCCAAACGATAGTCGTCCAGGACACACATAAAGACGCACGTTTTTCATCACATCCGCTTGTACTGGGTGAGCCCTTCATACGGTTTTATGCCGGCGCACCGCTGCGGACTTCTGAAGGGGTGTTGCTCGGTACGCTGTGTGTCACTGATACCAGCCCTCACCGCTTTTCATCACGCAAAAGTGAAATGCTCGAGATTCTGGCCGGACTGGTGATGACATTTCTGGAGACATGGCACTCCGCAGGATTTACCGATCCCGTAACGGGGTTGCCAAACCGTCAGTCGCTGCTAAGGGAAATGCAGCGCAGAGCCGCCACGGATGCAAAAAACCGACTGCGGCTGGTGATACTGGACTGTATTGATATGCAGAAAATCTACGAGCTTGCCCGCTCAATGGGCATGTTACCGGTTGAATCTCTTCTGCGTGATGTGGGCATGCTCCTGCGTCTTCGGCTCAGGCTGCCTCCTGGTGATATGTTATATACTGTCGCAACAGGGCGCTATGCCGTGCTTACAGAAGAGGCCCAGCAGCTTACAGCCTCTTCTTTCAGCACTCAGCTGGAAGACGTTACGGCCCTCATCGAGGAAGGGATTGCTGTGGACCTGACCATACACGCAGGAGAGGCATGCTTTGCACTTTCCGAGGTCTCTGCACAGGAAGGTCTTCGTCGCGCTGTCAGCGCCCTGCACGAAGCCATTTCCTCCGGCAGCCGCGTGCTGAGTTTTGACGCACTGACCGATGGCCGTCGTAATGGCGAATTCCGTTTAATGCATGATCTCGCAGCTGCCCTGCGGGATGAACCCGGGCTGTATCTGGTTTATCAACCTAAAAAATCCCTGATTACGGGGAAACTAACCGGAGTTGAAGCGCTTGTCCGCTGGCGTCATCCAACGCGCGGCGAGCTATCGCCTGATGCTTTTCTTCCGGCTGCTGCCCGCACCCGCCTGCATGCTTCGCTTGCTGACTGGGTGATCCGGAACGTATCGTCACAACTGGTGCAATGGCAGGCGGCGGGTATTAGCGTGCCGGTTTCGGTAAACCTCAGCGAAAGTGATTTCACCAGAAAAGGATTTGCTGATACTTTGCACAGCGACGTGCTGAAGGCCGGCCTGACGCCAGACCTCATTGAAATTGAATGCCTTGAAACAGAAAAAATAGCCGAAAAAGAAGGTGCTGTGTCAGCGCTGATAGCCCTGCGCGAGCGGGGGTTTAAAATTGCACTTGATGATTTCGGCGCGGGATACAGTAATGTCAGCTACCTCTACCGGATGCCACTGGACGTTATTAAGCTCGATCGCGTGCTGGTCAGGGGAATAGTCACAGACAAAAGAAGCCGTATCATTGCAACAAATGTCATCAGGATGCTTAAGGAGCTTGAATACACGGTAGTAGCTGAAGGGGTGGAAGACAGGGCAACTGAAGAGATCCTTACCGCCGCAGGATGTGATCAGATACAGGGATATTATTTTTCGCGTCCGTTGCCAGCAAAAGATATATCAAGCCTGTTATCGCGAAGCTTCATAAAAAAGTAATGACTATCGCTTTGTAAGTGAGACACCCTTCTTATCCTGAGCGGCTCATATTTTTTATAGTATCATTATAACGTATCATCTCTCACGCCAGACATGCTGACTATCCCGGGCAGGGGAAGTTCAGCATGTCTTTTGGATAGTTATACGTCCAGTATAATATTTTTAAATATCCCCTCAGCAGGATATTCATTTATCTGTATAATACTGATCTAACAGGCCATTTAACTCCCGTAAATAAAGTAACTCAATTTTCAAGGAGTGGCCCGAAAATCCAGCACTATATCAACCCTGCCAGATTTATTAAATACGAAATTGTAAATCACATCCCGCTAAAGGTACGAAACTTCTTATTCAAAAAATATTTCTTATTCCATATTATAATATTGTGATTTCCTGACGACAGGACATGCCGAAAACGCCCGGAATTACCAGGGGCATTACCATGCCCTGCTTTCAGAAATCACTTCCTGTAAATATATTTAAAATCCTCTTAAGTGAGTTTTATTTTTTTACCACCTGCATCCTGATAAAAGAAAATCACCAAAATTCACACCTTAAAAAACAAGCTTACAGAAGAACCATTCGTACTTAAAAAACAATTACTTTTCAGATGGTTACAATCCGGGCTTTTTACATAAAAATACAAGGTTACTTAGCATGAAAAGTGAAGGGTTGATGACGGCAATCATTTTGATTCGGATATGTTGGCGGAAAGTAATAATTGAATAAAGATATAATAAAAAAGAAAGCTCTGCACCATGTGCTTATTGTTTAGGCAAAAAAATCAATGGGTGTAATAAGATAAAAATATTTTCCGGCCTTAATAACACCATCAATATACGATCGCTTTTATTTATCCGTACTGTTCAATTGGATTAAGTCAAATTTACCCGTATAATGTGTGTGCCGGGCAGACCCAATCCTGATGAGATTATATGGAATTTGATGAAGAAAAGCTGATTTTTCTGCTGAGAGCTATTGGTCTTGCCGTTCTCGGGGTGAGACTCTCTGGCCAGCAACTGAACGAAAAAAACGTTACGGGTAAACTGGAGGAAATTCGCCAGGCAGAGGGTGACTTATACAAAAAAAAGCTCTATACGGAGGCGGCTGAAATCATACGCAGTGGAAATATGCCGCAAATAACCGTCAAGGGGGATAGTGATAAAAGGCATTGACAATAGATGTTTATAATTACTTACTCCACAATCATGTTGTTTTCTGCAATCCGGAAATGGCACAAAACAGTGCCATTTTTAAATATGTAAAACACTACCATACTATTAATGGAAGTATCTCTGCAGTAAAATACAGGGTTAGCAATATTAAATTAAGTCAAGATTATTTTATGCTGGTTATAAAAAACAGAAACATATAAATTTTAAAAGTTCTTAATAACATTACCCTTCAGACTTTTATAAATCAGCCAGTGCCTCTAATTGACAAATTGAGACAGATCCATTATCCCTCCTCAGCTGTTCTGAAGACTACAGGGATAAATATCCGGGGGGTTTTATTCAGAAAATCATTCACCGAAATATAACTGGTTTCCTGGGCGGCGGGTTTTTCTCAAGCCACTCCCTTACTGCATCGGTATTGTTACCAGCACTCCGGATTGCATGATTGAGCCTGTCCTGTGTGGTTAATAACTCCTGCGTCCAGTATGTTATTTGCCATTGCTCATCCAGATAGATAAGCTCCCTGTTTTCAGGCTCGCGTCTGTGGAATCTTTTGTTAGTCAATGTCATACCTCCATTATAAAAAACAGGGCCAGGTAGGGAAATAATATTTTCGGGTGACATATTTACATGTTGAGCTTTAATAGCTAACCAGATTATTCCACTTTTTCCTTTTAAGAGGTAAAGTAGGAGTAGTCCTGGTTGATTGGGTGTTATGCATGATGCACTCAGTATTAATTGGGAAAAAACATACCATTATTCTTATTCTGATGAGTAATATTGTTTGTTTAAATAAAGCATTTGAAGTTAATTATGACAATGCATCATCATTAAGCTCGCTCATACACGTCTCATGTGCTGACACAACCCGCAGGGGGCGTTACACGGTGGTCTGGACGCATGTTGCCCGGGGATGTGTATTGGCGTGACGGTAATAAATCTAAGGGTATAAATATCAGTGAGAAATGATCTTTTAAAATACAGCTCTTCCAGTTTTAAGTGATAATAAGATTCTGAACCGTCATGAAGTTTATACATATCACCATAAACCACCGGGTTTAACCAAAAAACATAACCGCAAGAAAGCCCCTGGCGTCAGATACTTTTTAATTGTTGAGTGAATTCACTTAGCCAATTTTCCAAGAGTAACCAGGATGCTGCAAGTGTGAATGTTAATTATTAAATTCAATTGATTTCTGCTTCAAAAAAGCAGTCCGCAGGGCCATTCGTCGCTTTCACCTCTAAATGGCATTTTCTGAAAGAGTGTAATATTTAACTTATGTGACAGTAAAAACCATTGACTACCAATAACAGGTACTTGCATAGAAAATAACAATTTCTCCATACAATCATCTTATCTCTGAGCTGATTTTTCAACGATTTATGAGGTGACCCTCTCTCTGAGCTATGTTATAAATGGAAAAAATTTCAGAGGAAAAATAATGTATCTTGACGAAGAGAAATCCCGCGTGATTGCCTGTGAAATAGGATACGCTGTGTTAATGCTTCTCAAAAAAGGAGAGCCTGTATCACAGGAAAATATTTCATTTCTTCTTGAGAACAAACGTACTGAAGTTGATGATGTTCTCCATAAATTACTTCTTAAAGGGACTGCACAGTTGATAAGGAATGGGTTTGAAGATTAACCAACGCGTCATCAAGCCCATGTGGTCAGTGCGGGTTTATTTGAAAGTTTAGAGCATTCAGTACTGTGAAACCGCAATTTCCTTTTTTTTAGTGGTGTGACTTACTCGCCTGTACGGGCATCCCATCTGCAACACGCTTTATCTCCCGTCATTCAGCCATGCCTGGCTTTACTCCATTTATACCAAATTTACAGATCTTCCCTCCAGGCCGCGTCACACGGGGCTTCCGGCCGATTTTCACCAAAAAAGGATCCTTTACCTGCTTTGGATTACCCTCCATAATGTGGGTAAAACCAAATCCCGGATCCCGTCGTCGCGATTTATTACGCTGGCTCCCGCGCCCGGGATGCGGGAAAATAGCCGCATAAACACACAGATCGCGCTACGTGAAAACTTTATGATAATGAGCCCTCCGGTACTGCAGAATTCACCAGAACGCGCCGGCGTGCTGAGCATTGCCCCGGGCGTCGATTTTGCAACGGCGGTCGCCCTCAGGCGTATGGCCACCGCCACCGGTGCCACGCCCTGTTACCTGCTGGCCCCTGAAGTGAGCGCTCTGCTGCACTATATGCCGGACAGAAAGCACCACTTTCTGTTCAGCACCCTGTGGAATACCGGCGCGCGCATCGGCGAGGCCTGCAGCCTCACGCCCGAGTCTTTTGTGCTGGACGGGCCGCGTCCGTTCGTGCGCATTCTTTCGGAGAAGGTCCGCTCACGTCGCGGCCGGCCGCCCAAGGACGCTGTGCGGCTGGTACCGCTCACCGATACGGGGTATGTACGCCAGGTGGAAGTGTGGATGGCAAGCGTGCGCCCGAAGCGGCGGGAACCGCTGTGGACGGCTACCGATGAAACCATGCGTAACTGGCTGAAGGCAGCCGTGCGGAGAGCGGCAGAGGACGGCGTGCAGTTCTCCATTGCGGTAACGCCGCACACCTTTCGCCACTCATGGATTATGCACATGCTCTACCACCGCCAGCCGCTGAAGGTCATTCAGGCGCTGGCGGGCCATAAGGATGCGCGCTCGGTGGAGGTTTACACCCGGGTATTTGCGCTGGAGCTGGCAGCCACCCTTTCTGTCCCCTTTACCGGTGACGGTCATGACGCCGCGGCGGTACTCCGGTCACTGCCCCCGGCATGAGATAAAAATGCATGCTTCTGAGAACGCTTTTGCCCTGCCTGGTGACCAGGCGGCTGTGCCCTCATGATGCTGATAACGGCCTTTAAGGCACTACGCTGCCGGTTGTCCGGCTCAAGTTATGGGCGTTCTTTCACAGAATTTCGGTGGATGTAATGGCTGATAAGCCGGTCGGCAGGAAGGTTAACAAGTCATTGAATATAATGATTAATTATCAGAATCACATGAGGTTTCAGGTCTTCATCCGTCACGGTGTGGGGCTGTTCCGGTACAACGGAAAGCACTGCAAGGCATCATTAATTCAGATTTTTATACTCTCTACCCTTCAGTTTGTTCAGGTCCTGCCGATAATTAAAAATGACGGGAGATTACTTATGACCTGCCTGGGGTTATCAGTAGGGCACTCCCGTTTTTCACAGAAACAGAACCCTTGATAATTTGCTGCTTTCCCGGTTTTTTTACCGGGATTTTTTTTATGCTTTCCTGGCAGGGGCTGACCGGAAGTCAGGTGCCCATTTTTTGACTACTCATTAAAAAAATCAATCAAGGCAAGCTCTGATGAGCCAGCAGGGCCGGCTTTGGAAAACATGCGGCGTCAAAACTAAAATTCAACGCCCTGAAAGCCCCCGGTATTAGCTTGCCTTTATATAGTTGAAGGGTTTATTATTCCAGTGCGAATATTCCCTTCGTGAATTTCATTCCTGTGCTGATGTTTTACCGGCGTTAAAATGCCGGTTTTTTTAACAGCCTGAACCCCGTATTTAAGCGCACGCCCCCGTGTACTTCAGTGATTTGTTATGTATATTATCAATCAAACAAGCCACTGCTTTATAATCATATTCCTGCACTTCCAGGCGGCCTGTCACCTGCGTTGTGATGATTCCTCACCCGCCCCGGGGACAGAACATTTTGGTAAATGCCTGTGGGCCAGTGACTGCCGTGCACAGCAGGGCTCATATCAACAACCCTGGAGATTATCGTATGTTGATCAGGCTGGATGCCTTTGCTGAGATGTTGAAAATAACGCTCCGGCATGCTGTTAAGGGCCGCCAGAAGTAGCGGCCAGCTTGAGGGAATAACGTTGCCCAGGTGTCAGCAGTCAGAGGGGAGCAGAATGACATTCGATTATGAAGAGGCCCTTCTGTTTGCCAAAGCCTGGCACGCACGCCCCCGAAAAACGTCACCTGATGAACAGTTCGGGAGGGAAAATTTAGTCACGTTAATTTCTTTTGCTGAGCTAACCCGTATACCGACAGTTATGCTTTACGATGCGGTATGTCACGGGAAAAAGCTGCGCGGCATCCTCCCGCCGGTGCCGGTTGTCAAAAACCCGCAGCTGCTTTTCTCGGCAGAAGCGGTCAGTCTTTTCCTGCTGGCATATAATGAACGTGCCCGTTAATACCCTTTCCGGGGCTGACGGTGTATTTTTATTTTCAGAATTATATGTTTTTTCCATACCCGCTCGCCGGCACGGCAGGGAGCGGTACAGCCTTCTGGTCTTTTCTGTAGCAGCCCCACACAGGCAAACGGCCTCAACGCCATCATCAGGATCCGGATATCTCTGGCCACGATATGGCCCTGATTTTATCCTCTGACGATACGATACGATACGATACGCTTCCGGCGGTAAAAGCACTGACGGGGCGTTATTGCAGTCACCAGGGCATAACATGCCAGCCTGCTCCGCCGGACACCGTCTGAGCAAATGTGACACCATTTCTAAATTTCATCCCGGAAACACAGGTAACAAAGTTTAGGCTCCCTGACTCTGTTTCTGGCTACACCCACAGCCTGACGCGTGCTGTACACGGTGCCCAGAAATATTTTACCCGGCGAACCCGTGAGCAACTCACACCCCCTGCGATGTATGAGCCACTTTCCCGTACCGCTTTGCAGAAGATAGTAATACATCGGTACTTTCATGACAGCCCGGATTTCAGGGCAGACAGCTGTGGTGTCTGGACGCCTTTCCGGGGTTGCCCCCCGGGATACTCTCTGACGAAAAACTTCATGAACTGATACCAGTAATTAACAGATAAACCTAACTTAGCTGATATCTGTGTAAATATAAATTAGCAGTCATCATTTCAGTACGCGGGTTTTAAAGGTACTTACCAGTGTCAGATGTCATTGTTGCCTTCGCGAAACTGCATGCACCTTTACGGACCTGCAAGGAACGGCGTCTCCTTTTCAGACGACAGTAACTCTCCAAATGCCGCAGCGGTCAGTGGCAGGCACAACCCGTTGCCCTGCATTATGTCGCATCCGGCGTTGGTGACGAACGTTTGCTGAAGCATATCCTCCACACCTTCCGCCGCCACGCTGATGCCAAGGCTTTTGCCAAGTTCCGCGATAGCACTGAACATCATTCGTACGCGCATGTTCGTGGCCAGTTCATGCGTGAGTGATTTGTCGATTTTAACCCCCGAGACCAGATCGTGCCGCAACAGGTTCATGGCACCAAGCGTCCGCCCGTAGTGGTCGATAATCAGGCCGGCACCCGTGTCACGGATGGCTGCAAGGTTACCCGGTATCTCCCCGGTCAGCAGCGGTAGCAGGGATTCATCCACCTCCAGATCCACAAAACCCAGGTCGCCACTGCCGAATTCACGCAGCAGTTGTTCAGGCCCCAATCCCAGCTGTCGGGGAAACAGATTGATGCTGACGCGCAGGTGCGGACAGCCAGACTGCCACTGGCGGACCTGTGCAATGGCGCTGCTGATAATCCACTCACCAAGCCTTACCGACAGCGGGCTTTTATCCAGCATGCCTATAAATTCCGTCGGTAGCAGCAGCCCACGGGCTGGGTGCTGCCAGCGCACCAGCGCCTCACAGCCTGTAAGACGACCGCTTCTGGCGTCGTAGCGTGGCTGGTAGTAAAGAATAAACTGCTGCTGGTGAACCGCAGTTTCCAGCTCGCGTTCAAAACGACGACGACGCTGTTCCGCTTCACGGAATGCAGGCAGGAACAGCACGCTGCAGCCTTTCCCGGAGGCCTTGGCACGGTACAGGGCAAGGTCGGCGGCGGACATCACGGCCGACGGATCCAGCCCGTGCTCAGGAAAAGAAGCAATACCCGTACTCGCTCCGACGATGAGCGGTGCTCCATGGTAGCTGAACGGTATCTGTATACAGGAAATCAGTCGCTCCGCCGTCAGCGTGGCTTCAGCGACGCCTCCGCAGAGCAGGACTATAAACTCATCACCGCCCAACCGGGCGGCAACCACCGCGTCTGCACACGCCAGGCGTATCTGTTCTGCAACGTGACATAACAGCGCATCCCCGGCGGCATGGCCCAGCGTGTCATTCACTTCCTTAAAGCCGTCAAGGTCGGTCATCAGCAGCGTATAAGGCACGCCCGCTTCGGTCATCTGTCCCAGCTGCTCCATAAACGCGCTGCGGCTGGCAAGCCTTGTCAGCATGTCGAGAGAAGCCAGTTCGCAAAGGCGGGCTTCACTTTCATGACGAGCGGTAACGTCACGGATGATCATGCCGACCAGGCGCTCACCGCCTTCACGCCAGCCTGAGAAAGAGACTTCAGCTGGAAACTCATGGCCGTCCCGTCTCAGACCCCATATCTGTAAAGTACGTGGTTGGGAGACAGCCTCTTCGTCTGCGGTCAGACGCTCGAGCTCGTTGCGGTAGTCGATCTGGCACCGCTCTGGTACGAGTCCGGCCACGTACTGACCCGTCATCTCTTTGTCAGTAAATCCGAACATTGTGGTAGCCGCAGGATTCCAGAAAGTTATACCCCGGCCAGGGGTTGTACAGATGATGGCGTCAGGTGAGGTCCACGATATCGCCTCCAGCCTCTGCTGCGTTGTATGGCGTAGCAATTCGAGCCGGTGCACTTCCATCCGGTCCATCACCAGCGCGGCGATATCGGTGAGGTGCTGCCGGTCAGCTGACGTCAGCGGCGGACGTGGCTGCGTGTCGGTAAGACATACAGTCCCGATATGATGGCCGTCCGGAGTGGACAACGGGATCCCCGCGTAAAAGCGGATGTGTGGATAGCCATGAACCAGAGGGCTGTCCCGGAAGCGCGGATCGGTGAGCGTATCGGGCACGCAGAGGATGTCGTCCTGCGCAAGCGTGTGATTGCAGAACGCCACGCTCCGAGCAGTACCTGATATGCTGAGGCCGTAACGTGAAGCAAAGAACTGTCGCTGTTCATCAATCAGTGAAATAAAAGCCACAGGTACGCGAAAAAGTCGGGCGGCCAGAGAGGTGATCCGGTCGAGCACGTCGAGTGGCGGTTCGTTCATCATCTGATATTTCGCCAGCGCGTCAAGGCGTGCTGCTTCGTGATTATTGATCGGGCGTTTCAGAGTCTGTCCCCTCTGGGGTTATGTACTGTGGCCGGCATTTCACAGCATAAAGTGGACCATTTCAATCAGAGAGCTCCGCAGATATCACTGCCCATTTTCCGACCCGGGAAGGGCCGGTTCGTAGTCTTTTCAGCAACGTCGTGCCGGCCCCTGCTGTCAACGCTCCCTGAGAGGCCGAGATCCGGGCCATAACGGACCGGGCGGCACCGCGACAAACGTTACGCTCAAGATGTTTGACTGTTATATCGGTCCACGCAGTCAAAACTTCAGGAAGGGGAGCAAAATGAGCGGGTTATTTTTTATGACATAAGATTAGAATGAGACAGGATCCCGGCGATGGACGTGTGGGGGCATATCATCGCCCTGCCAGGGCTGACACGACTTTTATGCGTTCTTTTCTGCTGGCACTACCCTGAATGAAATGAAAAATGGAAACTAACCGGCGGGGTACTTCGCGGCATAAATAATCCATTCCTTCGGCGTCGGAACGCGAGCCCCTGAAAAGGTCCCCCTGTATCAGCGCCGCATTTCACACCTTTGTACTGAATGGCCGTGAAGCTGTAATAATTTCTGCTGACTTAGCCTTAAGCACAACCGGGCATAATACGATGAATAAATATTAATTTATTCCCCCTCCAGAAAAAATGTCAATTATCTGGAGAGTGACGGACAGTGTCAGATAACGACTTGTCCCCCTGAAAGGCCTGCCACGCTTCAGGCAGATACCGAAGAGGGTGCCTGGCCGCTCCTGCCTTCATACCCGGTGCACTATTGACCGGCGAAGGGCTCCCAGCCACCGGACGTCACAGGCGTACTTTTCCCCCGTTTACTTATGCGTGGCACTTCGGGAGCACCTGCGGCTGCCGGCAGTGTAAAGCGCGTGATGACCCCGCCCAGTATGTCCGTCTGCCCGCTCAGGCTACCCGCCGTGGCAGACACCTGATGAACCAGCGTCGTGTTCTGCTGTGTGACACGATCGAGCTCCGCCACCGCAACGGTAACCTGTGCTATCCCCTTACTTTGCTCTTCTGAGGCCAGCGCTATCTGGCCGATAAGTTCATTTACGCTGCTGACGCCCTGCAACACTGCTTCCATGGTGGTGCCTGCGGTGTCTGCTGCCCGGCGGCCGTCATTCACGCGGGATACGGTTTCTGCGATTAGTACTTCTATTTCTTTTGAAGCCGTCGCACTGCGCTGGGCCAGCGAACGCACCTCAGCGGCCACCACTGCAAAGCCGCGCCCCTGCTCGCCTGCACGGGCGGCTTCTACGGCGGCGTTCAGCGCCAGAATATTCGTCTGAAACGCAATTCCGTTAATAGTTGCGGTAAACTGACGGATTTTCTCTGAACCTTCCGCAATCCCAGCCATGGCGGAGACAACGGCATGCATAAGATGTTCACCCTTCAACGTGGTACTGGCCGTTACACCTGATAACTCCCGCGCCTGACGGGCGTTCTCCGCATTGTGGCTTACTGTTGCCGTAATTTCCTCCATGCTTGCCGCCGTTTGCTCCAGTGCCGCAGCCTGAGTTGACGTGCGGTCTGACAGATCTGCATTACCGGCGGCGATGTCTCTGGCCTCACGATGGAGAATCGCGGCATTATCACGAATGGCCAGCACCGTATCCATCAGGCTGTGCTGCATCTCTTTTACCAGCGGGACCAGCTGTCCGACGCAGTTGCGCCCCAGATCTTCGGGTTCTTGCGTGAGGTCACCGCTGGCGATGATTTTCAGGTGGGCGCGGATTTTGGCCACAGGGCGTACGAGGTGTGTCACCAGATAGCGGTCACAGAATATCAGCAGCGTTATGGCGGCCAGCAGTGCTGAAATCAGGATTGCCTCCAGCCGTTGTCTGTCCGCCAAGACCGGCGCATCGTCTTCTGCAAGATGCAGGGTCAGCGCGTCAAGACGCGCCCGCGCGGCAGGCGCATAATCAGCGGGGGTGGTCGCCAGCACGCGACGAAAGTCATCCCAGTCGGTGCCCTCCGGGATGCTACTTATCAGGGCAATTTTTTCTGCCGCCGTGCCGGACTGCATCACGATACCGCTGCGGGTCAGGAACGTCAGCTGCTGCGTCAGTTCATCGGCGCGGTCGGCATGCCGGTATATATCACGCAGGGTCAGTGCGCTGTAACCGCCGGCGCATGCCACGACGCCCAGTGAGATGAGCATCATCCACAGCACGACACGGCGGATGGTAAAATGTCTGAGTAAATGCATGTAAGGTTCCCCTGGTTTTATAAAAAATAATAAGCATTATTACTGGGTTTTTTTTGTATTGTTAATGCAGGCCTTTTTTTTATGCATACCATAATGTCAGAATAGCGAATAAAATAAAGCATTGTCACGACAAAATAATCCAATCGTTGCTTATTAATTATTTCGTTAAAGAAAACAAAAACGCATAGTCTCATATTATTTCAGGTTAATTAAAGCACCCTTACTTTTAAATTAACATAAATAATTCTGGCCTAAAAAAACATCCACATTTACTCTTTTTATTTTATCGTTCCTCAATGTATCAATCGCCTCCCGGAGCAATCGGGCGCCCTCCTCCCGGGACGCTGCTCCGGCATCAGGGGGCAATGCAAAGGTTCAGAATCACCACCAGAGCAGCCTGTGATGAGATGCGTGTCAGGCGCGGTTTACTGTTACGGCGGGGCGCAGTCGGCTGTTCAGGCCAGATATGAGTAGTCAGTAATTTCTTCACCCGGGCGCGCGCAACGCTGTTCTGTGCCTGCTGTCATCGTCAGGATGCTTAACCGTGTCTTAACCCCACCCTGCCTGCGGCTTGGGGTTATCCTGCATCAATCATTTCTGCTGATGGTGCGCACGACCCCATGCCGGCGGCCTGAACGTTTTATCATGGCATTATAAAAAATCACGAGAGTGAATATTGTCAGCCGGGCTGCGAATTCCGCGGGACTGAACGAGAGAACTTCCCCGGATTTAGCCGTGGGTCAGGGATACGTCAGGATCACACCAGCCGAAGGGAATTTTAATACAAAACCGCGTCTAAACGGGGTATGGACCAGGGACATCAGGGCACTTATCACACGTGATCACGCCGGCTACCGGTTTCCTGCGTGGGCTGCAGCAAGGCAGAGCGCACTGTGGATCGTGCCAATTGAAATTGCATGCCGTTAACGACAGGCATCTGGTGCCGAAACGGCTATGTAACGTCCAGAAGTTTTTCTGATGGGCATCATACGTAACGTGATTACGATGTCTGAGTCCGGGAGGCTGAAACGTTGCCTGAAACAAAATGGCACCTCCAGGGGCAAGAAAGTAAACGGGTTGCATAAGCTGGCGACTGACCGGGGCATGCCGTTCCGGTTTTTAACAGGGCCGGTTTGTGAACAAAAACTGCCAGCATGGGGTAACCGGACCAATTCATGAGTACAGCTTGGGATTGTGTGGGATTATAAAGTTTTCCTGGCCTGTTACTGCCTGAAAATATTCCGGCTAATGTTCAGTTAACGCCCCGGTGAGGTGAGGACCCTATGTTTTTTATGAAAATACAGGACAATCCCGTGTGGAGAAAGTCACCGTGATGTGATTACGCGCAAACCTATACTTAAGTACAGCTTACCGGTTTCACTCTTTCTTGTACACTGACTCCGTCGGCTGAAGAAAAAAAACCTGACCGTTAAGGTCAGGAGCTAAATTTAGCCAACACCAGGGAAATATCCGGCCATACGGTGCACACAAAAAAGCTTCCGATGGCCGACCTCTATTTTAGACCGGCAGCAACAGATTGCGCAACAGCTGGCATGATCCTCCGCGAGGAATTCAGCCTGCTGTATCCGCGCGTCTGCACCTCCCGAAGGAAGGGTTTAAAGCCGTTTTCCTGCCCGGTAAATTGTCATAATGCCAGGTCCATTCAGTTCGCAGTGAAGGATGAGGCCAGTGAGTTCAAACACAAATCAAAGATGCGTCCACCTTTCCGTGGCTAATAATCTGTTGCAGTAAAATCACGTCAGCGGCGGGGATATCCAGAAGAGCTGACATGTCAGACGCTTCAGTCCATCCCCCATGTGACCGGTAAGGCTTCCTGCGTGTCCGTAGCCGGATGCATTTTCAACTCTGGTGATGGGGTGATTATTCTTCAGGTGCGCATGACGCCCGAAAAAGATCCTTCATCTAACGATATAAGATTATTTTTGATGAAGTTAATTTCACTCATCACTTCAGTCGCGGGGAGAATTATAACATCGCATATCAGGGAGCTACTGAGCCTGCACATCGGGTTTGACTGCTTCACTCGACAATAAACATAGGGCAGTGCAGGTAACACGACCCGAATGATAACAATCAAGAGCTCCCGCTACTCGCTGAAAGCAGCCGGTCATGCCTGAGCACCAAACGGACTTAACGTGAAATGTTTAGTGCGATGGCCCGCCTCTTTACCGGTTCTGTAAGAACAGGTCTTAATTCAGTCAACAATCGTGGACAGGATCGCGCTCACGGATGGTGTTCTTGATGCGGTTTTCTCCAAAATAATTGTGAGGATCGTTACGGAAAGGCTGTTTTCCAAAAATTATTGATATTCCATCAGCTACTGAGGAGCAACAGGGTTGTCCGTTTCACATGTGAAATCACAGGGCAGCATTGCGTAATCGGCTCCCATCAAAAGAAGTGGCAAAGAGGCTGTGCAGAAATTCCTGTCCTGTCGGTTCCCTGCGCCACCCTGACTGCCTTAACACAACGTCCAGCCCATCGAAGTCGCCTGTAATATGCACCAAAAGCGAGTGGATCTGATTACCCTCCGCATCGAAGGCGTTATCGAGTCCATTTTTATTCAAATAAAGCCCGGGCGTTTCAGGGAAAGGCTTCCGGGATCTTGAGCTGCTCCATTCCTTGTCACTCAGTACCATATAAAACCAGCCGCTGCGCCTGAGAGCATGAAGAGCTTGTTGGAGGCGGAACAGGTCCTTTTGATCCAGTAAACTGCCGTTTCCGGTACGCCACAGGTATTCTAATTTACCCGGCAGGTCCGCGCGGGTACCCATTTCACGCCCTGTTTTTAACATCCAGGCGATATCGGCGGCCAGCTCGCGGGGAAAAAGACGCTGCTTTTCAGCCGTGGCCAGCCACCTCGTCAGAAATAGGTTTTCCTGCAGGGGTGTGGAGGTGATTCCTTCGCGTCGCGCAATGTGTAATGCAACCAGTGCACACCAGGCTAAGTGAGACACCCGGCTGTTTCCCGTTGTTTCATCCATCAACCCCTCCTGTACAGATACTTCATCATCGTTTAGTACCAGTGCGTACGATAACAGCAACCCTTCATTTCCCATAATATCGCAATGAGGCCTCCCTTTCGAAGTTAATATGATTAGTATCTGCCTCAAAAAAAAGATACTCATGATTAATTCGATTCAGAACCCTTAAATAATTCACCGTTAATAAATATTTACCCCCCTTGAGTGATGTCGGGTATTTTACTTATCAGTATGAATTATTTGATAAAAAATTCATGGAGAGCGCGTATGCGCAGTAAGATGGTTTAGAAATAGTTTCATAATTCTTACTGTGTAAGATGGCGATGTGTAAATTTATTTAATGAAATTTATTTAATGCCGATAACTGTTAATGACTGAAGTTCTCTTAATGCCATATAGAAAATTAAGACAATATAAATCAAGGGGTTGTATGTTATGCGAAGTCTAATAAACGGCAGTTATTTCATGAATTTAAAAGTTGGAGCAAAACTTGCTCTGGGATTCTCCGTGGTAATCGGAGCGCTCATCCTGACAGCGATTGTTTCTTCTGGTTGCCTTGACACCATTCAGGACAATTCGGCGAGAAGAAGTCTTACCATCGAAATGAACAGCACTTTTGGTCAGGCCCGCCTAAATCGCACACTTTACCAGTATACGAATGAGCAACAGTATGCTGATAAGAATGCGGATGCGCTTAAAAAACTCAATAACCAGTATAAAATGCTTGCTGTGTTTTCCTGGGATACGGAAGGTAGCAGGTTACTTAAAGATATTGAGCAGGCCATGGATAGCTATGGAACGCAACGAGATATATTGGTTGATTACATGCAACGAATGATGGCGCAGGCTTCCTCATTACAGCAACTGCCATATCTCATTCTTGCAAAAAAAATTGACGCCATAGTTGAAGGAAACAAAGCGGATAATGAAACGGCACTTTTACTTCAACGACTGTCTTCACAATTAAAAGAAGTTAATTTACTGGTGCTTTCATTCACTAAAGAACCGAATGATATTTTGAAAGCAACCCTCAACACCGCTCTTAACGATGCCAAAAAGACAGTTTCAATGCTGAATTTAATCACCAATCCGGCTCTGGGCGAATTAACTATTCCCACTGTTGATATTATTGACAAAGTTCTGACATCAGCATCACCGTTTGAAGCGCTCTGGTCTGAACATCATATGGCCGCAAAAAACCTGGTGAGCAAAGGAGAGCAATTCGACAAAACTTTAGATAATATGTTTTATTATCAGAAGAAAATATCCTCTGACTTTATCAGTTCCGCACGTATAAAAATACTTTTCTTATCGGTATTTTCGGTAGTTATAAGTCTCCTGTTCGCATGGCGTATAACACTAAGCATTAATAAACCACTCGCCCAAACACTCACGATGGCCCAACGCATCTCAGAAGGTGACCTCACGCATGCTGTCGTTGCGGATCGTAAAGATGAGTTAGGACTATTAATGCAGTCGGTTAATGGCATGAGGATCAGACTGGAAGAAATAATTAATAACGTTCGTGACGGCGTGTCGAACGTTAATAATGCGGCCTCTGAAATAGCGATGGGTAATGAAGACTTATCCTCAAGAACTGAAGAACAGGCTGCAGCAGTGGTTCAGACGGCTGCCAGTATGGAACAACTGACGTCCACAGTAAAACTTAACAGCGAAAATGCCCTGTATGCCAGCCAGTTGGCCGGGGAGGCATCTACACAGGCGACTGAGGGCGGTAAGGTTGTCAGCGGCGTGATTTCGACCATGGAAGACATAAGAAAAAGCTCATCGCGCATTTCAGAAATAACACAGGTTATTAATGGCATTGCTTTTCAAACAAATATTCTCGCTTTAAACGCAGCGGTGGAGGCTGCCCGTGCAGGTGAAGGCGGCAGAGGTTTCGCAGTCGTGGCCGGTGAGGTGAGGAATCTTGCACAGCGGAGTGCCCTGGCCGCAAAGGAAATTGAAGGGCTTATCAACGAATCTGTAGGCCAGGTTAATTCCGGGGCCGGCCAGGTGGAAAATGCCGGTAAAACAATGGAGGCCATCATTCACTCGGTTGGACAGGTGAATGAAGTTATGAAAGAAATTGCAACGGCTTCAGATGAACAAAATCGTGGCATCCGTCAAATCAGTCAGGCCATGACGGAAATGGACACGACTACTCAACAAAATGCTGCACTGGTTGAACAGTCGGCGGCTGCCGCAGGTTCTCTTCAGGAAGAAGCCGGTCGTCTGGAGACGGCTGTTGCTTTCTTCAAAACGGGAGCATTGCGCGCGGCATCCAGATTGCCAGCAGAAAAAAAGAACGTTCAGGCACCGGTGAAAAATACATCTCATTCATCAGGTGATAACTGGCAATCTTTTTGACTTTATGAATCAATGAATTAAATTCCTGAACTGCAGTGGCCTTTTCGTCTGGCTTGAAAAGCCTCACGAAAAGGCCACTGCAGCTGAAATAACGCATGAACGTCAGTGCGACAGGCAGGGATGGTTTGCAGGCCTGTACACACGTATTTCCGGACGGTCGCTGTTAGCACAGTGTCACTGCAAGGTATTTACTGAAAACTGGTTGCCCGGCAGCAGCTGACGATAACTGCATATCATTTTGTCCTCACTGACTACCGTTCGTATGTCTTTTCATCCCATCATGGGTGCTGATGATTACGATATTCCTGCCTGCCCCTTTAGCCTCATAAAGCGCCATATCGGCCTGACGGAAAAGCCCTTCCGTACTCCCCTGCACATCAATGAGCGCCGCAACACCGGCTGACACGGTGATCTGTCCTGCGTATGGGAACAAAGATGTTTCCACTAGGTGCCGGACCCTTTCTGCCGTGGCGGCAGCGTCAGATAATTGGGTATCAGGCATGAAAATAACAAACTCCTCTCCCCCGGATCGACTGACTATATCACTGCTCCGGCAGGCTGTCCTGAGCAGACCAGCGAGGCTTATCAGGACGGCATCACCCGCATCATGTCCCAGCCTGTCGTTTATTTTTTTAAAATGGTCGATATCAACGGCAATGGCGCAATGATTAGGCGTACGCGCATGCTGTCTGATAAGGGTTGCGAACCCCCGGCGGTTCAGTAGCCCGGTCAGTGGGTCGGTGCGTGTTTCGTCCGTCAGGGAAGAGACCTGGTTTATCATCATCTGCAGATGATGATAAACCGCCTCACGCAGTCTGACGGCCTCTGTATACCAGGCGTTTATCTGCGGCAGGGCCCTCAGCGTGGCGCCGCTGTCTGTGGTATGAATGGACTGCGCGAGTTTTTCCAGTGGCGAAGAGATGCGGGCCGCAAACAGCACCACCATACTGCCCACCAGAATGACGATCAGCAGAATGAACCATACGGCATTTCGGGCAGTGTTCCAGAGAATAGAGGCGGCATCGTCCGCGGTTCCGTAGACAAATATGTTCCAGTCGGTCCTGTGCAGTGAGGCATATCCGAGCAGGTATTCTTTCCCGTCGCTTTTGAGCAGATATTTTCCGCTGGCTGACAGGATAAGCTGTTTTTTGAGATCCGGGCCGATATCCAGTACACGGCCGACTTTTTCGGGATAGTGACTGAAGATAATACTCCCTTCATTGCTGACGATGCTGATGTCGGCAGCCCGGGCAAAAAAGTGCGTGCTGAGAATATCGCTAAGCATGCTCTGCTTTTTCAGGTAAATACTGCCGCCAATGTATCCAAGATACTCCCCTGTCTGACCGAAAACCGGCTGAGAAATGAAAATGACATAGTTACCGGCTGCGGAGGTGAACGGCTGGGAAATGAAGGATGCCCTGGACGCCAGCGCCTGCCGGCTGGCCGGTGAACTGAGCGTGTTGCCAACCAGACCGAGACTTTCCGGCGAGGTTGCCACTACCACAGCATCTGGTTTTACCACCAGTACAGAATTAAAAAAACCGGACTGCAGGCGCAGGCGATCCGCCTCCTGACGTAGCTGCTGCATGTTACCGAAATCTTTCAGCAAACCTGCGCTGTAAGCCAGTTCGCGCTGCGCGGTGAAAAGGTAGCGATCGGTGGTGTCAGAAAGCTTGCGGGCATATGCAATATTGCTGTCCAGCAGGCGGTCTTCGATGTTGGCTTTCTGGAAAAACCACAGGCTGCCCAGGAGGAGGACGGACGTCATTATAATGCCCCCCAGCGACAGGATCACAAGCAGTGTGCGTAATGTTATCGTATTTTTTTTCATCAGTGACGTCCGTGATTCTGCTCAGGCCAGGAAGAGTTTACCGTTCATAACGGCGTGACAAAGCCCCGGAATAAGCGCACAGCAATAGTGAGCCTATGAGAAAAGGCAGTATGACTCCGTCATCCGTCAGGCATCGGAACTTTCCGGATTATCGTCCTCTCGCCGACATGGTATACAGGAAAAGTATATATTGTCCTGAACATTAATAAAAAAGTTGCTATTTGCAATCCATATAAAATATTCAGGGTTTATACAGGTAGCGGCTGGTACCTTCAGATATCTGTACTGCAGAGGTGAGTGTGGAAAATTTTAGGGAGATACACCGTGCCCTTGCAGCGCGTTTTGAGAGCATAATGCCATTATTGACACAGGCAATGAGTGCGGAGTACCACGACCGTGAAGTTTTCGTGAATAACTATAGTTTACTGCTTTCCCTGCATGATGAAGCGGCCCTGAGCCTGAAAGATGAGAAGTTTGAAGCCTGGCTTCGGGGTAACGATCCTGACCTGATGATGAATATTCTGGCCACAGGTATTGGCATCCGTATTTTTGAAAATCTGCTTAACAATTATGTCCGAAAATAAGCGTCTGGCTGATACCAACTGCGTCCCTGAAACGTAAATCCCATACACTGCCATAAGAGGTCTGCGGCCTGTGAATATCGTAAATGCAGAAGTCAGGCATCCCCGATGCCACGGCCGTTGCGACTGAGTATCGTTAAACCGAGATGCCCCCTGTATGCTGACAGGCGGGTGTTTTTCAGTGCATACCTTCACTGAGCCAGAGCCCTGCAGCGCACCGTATGAAATTGCCGGAGCACATTCTGTGTCGCGGACAGGCGTCCGCACCACCTCACCTCCTGATGGGTACCCGACCACCATTATGGTGCCATGTCTGAACGCTGGCTTTCCGAGGTCGTCAACTATCTGGCAAGGTCCATTTTCTTTTGGCAGTATTTACGTTCACTGACACAGGCTGAGCTTATGCGGGGCGGCACCGTATACCGGAGGACATTAACAGGCCGGAATAGTTTTTGACCAGTTGCCTGCTGCGCAAACAGAAAGGCCGGGTGGACAGGTCGCCGCAGTAACTATTACGGCGTCGGAAATAGGGCAAAGGGATAATATTTTTGCAATAACTGAAGGGTTCAGGAATTTTGTACAGAAGTTATCCACCTTTTTTGTGGATAACTTAAGCGCCTCTGGCTGTTTTTCAGCGTCCGTTCACCTGCACGCTGCCGGCAGGTTGTGATGCCAGTCTGCCAGTACACGCATGTCAAAATCATATTCCCTGCGGTTAAACGTCAATTTCCGGGAATGGTTTGACAGCATGTCTCTGAGCAGAGCGCGTGGTGCAGCGGCATAAACAATATTAACGGACTGCCCGGACGGCTCGCCGGTTATCCAGCGTGCAGCGGTAGTATCCGGCACGGTTATGGAGTCAGGAGTGATATTGCCAGCCGGAACAGCAACAGAAATGAACAGCGAATTCCCGTCCATACAGCTTATTCTCAGTAAGGCACGGGAGTCTGAAGAAACCAGCGTTATGCCTGTGGTTCCCATACCGGGCAAGTCAGCCCGGGCATGACATAAGATGGTAAAAAAGAATACTCCGGTCAATGCCAGGTAGTACCTGATAACATGAGACAATAACCTGCGCGCGCCAGTATAACGATTCATAAGACACATCCATCCTGAACCTGCACCATCAGTGTTTCAATTGTGGCCCGGGTGGGACAGAAGAACGTTCGCCTTCAGGGCTGACTGCGCAAACGACCACGCCGTCAAACCGGATGCCCAGCCCCCTCGGAGTATGAAGCAACACGAAGTCAACGCGCCCAAGCGCGGTTACCTGCTGGCGAAAGCACGCACTGAGCCGGACGCTGCCGCCCATGACACGGGTAAATGCATGCATGACGCGGTTGTTATTCAGGATTTGATGCAGTTCTGATGAGTTAGAATTTAACTGTCTTACCGGCTCGTTTTCTGCGGCAAGGAAGGCTTCAAGCATCCGGTATAAGGCATCATTGTCGTGGCCGGTATCAAACGCCTCATTAAGCAATATTATATAGGATCGGAGATCAAACATGTTTGCCCCTAAGCGCTGAATATGCGTGCTGACACCCTGTGTCTTATAGTCATGAGCATAACGGCGAAAAGTTGCTCAGTCATGCCCGGGAAAGGGAAATCTTTAGGTAAAAATTGATGTATGCCACATTTCAGGAAGAAGAATGAGATCCGCATATCAAGGCAGGTGGATATATTCCGTTCCATTTGGCCCCGGGGCTGGATCGCCATACACCTCGGTGGGAATTAGGCTGCCCTTAAAGAAAGGCCCGCGTGAAGTAAAGGCGTTATCCTGAAGCGTTCAAAATTAACAGAACAAACACGGTGGGGAACGGACCTAATATCCATCCGGATCCATGCAGACGGGCTGTTTCTGGTTGGCAGTTCTCGCGCCAAATCATCGGCTGGTCATTGTGACCTTACATGAACAGAGAGATTGATCTTAAAGCCCGTCTGATGGCAATTTGGTGCCCCTTCACCAACAGGTGTTACTTCACGCCAGCAACGTCAGTCAGTGCAGAAGTATGCGTGGCGGTCTGTTAGCTAGCATGTAAAGTCAGTGGATCCCTGCGTACGGCTCAGCCTGACCAGAAAGGTGGGAATGATCAGTTCGTTGACGACCGCGCTAAGACGCTCAAGATTTACCCTATCCGTCCTTCTGGACTGCTCATGAAGTCAGAATGTCAGTGAGCCCCGATTGGCGGAAGCTTTGTTACAGGGGCGCTGATGATTTTAAACTTATGATTTGAAAACACATACTGCAACAGGTTTCCGAATGGGGTGTTCTGCCCCTGATAGCGGCACAAGGTTTGAATTATTCAATAAGCGACACATATGCCAGGCATTTGGCTTTATAAGGCCACCGCAGCAGAAAAGGGAGACCTGACAGGAGTGAATTCCATTGCATGTTAACGTTTGCAAACAATAATTACCTGCAACTATCACAGCGATACATAATGCAGTCAGCGAAAATGCCGATAACAGGAGAAATCACTTCATACGGTATATCTCATGCGTCTGCATTCGCTATCAAACTTGTTTCACCTCCAACGTAGGCGCTCCTCCGCTTCTTTCAGTGCACTTGAGCAGACTATGGCCGTCATTGAGTTCAGCCCTTCCGGAGTAATACAGAGGGCCAGCCCGCGTTTTCTGGAGACTATGGGATACCGGTCTGACGAAATAACCGGGCAGCATCACAGTATGTTTTGCCCGGCTTCGCTGGTCAGCACATCTGAATACGCTCACTTCTGGCAGCGTCTTGCCAGGGGGGAGAGCTTCAGTGGAAAATATCTGAGATTTGCTAAGGGTGAACGCCCTGTATGGCTTGAGGCAAGCTATATTGCGGTCCCTGATCGGCGCGGCAGGGTGTTCAGAATCATTAAAATAGCCGCCGACATCTCTGAGCGTATGCAGTCAGCGCTCGAACAAGAATCTGTCGTGAATGCCATCAACCGGTCTATGGCTGTCATATCATTCGATCCTGCCGGGCACGTGCTGGATGTAAATGATAATTTTCTAAGTTCCACCGGATACCGGCGGGATGAAGTCTTGGGTAAGCATCACCGTATGTTTTGCGCCGAAGCGCTTTACAGAAGCGAGGACTACCGCCGGTTCTGGCAAAAGTTGAATCAGGGAGAGTTTTTTTCCGGTCAGTTCCCGCGACTAAACCGACAAGGCGAGCCTTTGTGGCTGCGGGCGACCTATAATCCTGTTTTCGACGCTGCCGGGCAGCTGTATAAAATTGTGAAGTTTGCGTCAGACGTTACGGAACAGGTTCAGCGTAATCAGAGAGAACGGGATGCTGCTTCACACGCATGGGATATGGCGGTTCAGACCCGGAGTAGTGCACAGGCCGGTGCAGCTGTTGTCGAGAGCAGCATCAGTATGATTGACCGAATTGCACAGGGAATGACTGCTGTCTCTGCGGATGTAGCAAGGCTGAACAGTCAGTCTGACAGCATCGACGGCATGGTCGGAACCATCAGAAGCTTTGCTATGCAGACAAGGCTCATCGCACTGAATGCAGCAATTGAAGCCGCAAGGGCGGGCGCATCAGGCAGAAGCTTTGCCGTTGTAGCCGCAGAAGTCCGCAATCTTGCGGCGAACGTCAGTGGTACCACAGAAGAAATTGAGCGGGTCGTGACCGGCAACAGCCATCTGGCCAAAGAGGTTCTGAGGGGCATCGGGAACAGCCTCGCGAACACTACGGAGGGGGTTGCTCTTATGCGAGAAGCGGGGGAAGTAATTGCCCGCATCAAGAAAAATTCAGAAGATGTGGAGAGCGCAGTAAAGGATGTTGCCCATTCAGTTAAAGATGATTAAAAACGTACCCGACCTTACATTGAGAATGGTGTCCATGGAATTCCACAGTAGAAGATTACGGGTGCGCTAGGGAACAGGGGCGGATAAAATGCCAGCCGGCCACATTTTAAAATTTATACCAGAAGAATATTTCTGCATTCTGCAAGCCGGTAACCATGGGCAGAGTTCTTTTTTTCATCCGAACGCGCACTCCCGGCCACGGTATTTGCGCAAACGGTGCGGCCGGGTCCGCGGAGAAAATCATGTACAGGGCAACTGCACTGACGTTACTAAAGTACAAGCGCTGGGTAGATGCCAGGATGCTTAGCGCAATAGCGGCAACGGATGCCCTTAAACACCCTCGAAACATGCAGAAAATGCTCAGGCTCATGAACCACGTTCACGTTGGCGATATGGTGGTACGCGCAAATCTCACTGGCGAAATACACGCTTACCGCACCCTGAAGCCGCGCCGGACGCCTGACATCAGCTCCCTTCAGCTGTCCATGCTGGCATGCAGCAACTGGTATGTTGAACACGTCGCTGCTATGGTACAGGCTGATTATGACACGGTGATTACTTACCGGCGCATAGATGGAAAAATGGCGCAACTGACCACTCTGTGCCTGATAGAACAAGTGTTATTACAGGGGACCCGCCATCGGGCTGAAGTCAGCTGGCTGATTAGCTCCTGTGGAGGCGTGGCACCGGATGAGGGGCTCATGCGGTTTATGCGGCCCCCTCCCCGCACCTGGGTAAAGGAGGCACTGTGAGGCTTTTTCAGCGGAAAAATCTGACTGGCAGACGGAAAAACCATCTGATGGCGCAGATACGGCTGCCTGTGCAAGCCCAAATTTTTTAGCTCAGTGTCACCGTATCTCGTTGTAAGTAGCAGACGGCTCACTTTATATATATAAGTATCGCCTGCTTTCTGTCAGTAGGGTCAGCGCCGGGGTACAGAAGCGATAACGTGGCAGCAGGAGGTAGCTGCAATTAATCGCTCATGGAGAGCGCATGTATGAAATTCGCCACGCCTGGCAGAAATCGGGCCCGTACAGAGGAGGTCAAGGATGGCGCTATGCCCGGCCCCTCCCTGAGATGATGCATGCGTTATTCTGGCTGTACCTCCCGTGTTCATTCATCACCTCTTTGTATCAATAAATATTGTGTACTTAAAATGCCAGGGCTGGCTTGTCTGTCCTTATTCACCCTCTTCCGGAAAAAGTATATATGCCTTCCTGTATGATTATTTTCCTGACGTTAATCATACAGGAAGGCGCTCCGCTGCTATGCCCCCCTGTAAGCCATATGTTAATTACTGTCCAGTTCGCTGTTTTCCCTGAGTCAACAGTTCAGGGGCACTTCTCGTGGATTTTTTACAGTTAATGATTTATACTTATCAGCCATAATTTAAAATAATGGTGAGGTCGGATAGGTTATATTATCACATATCCGCGCGGAAATTAAAAAAACACTATCTTTATAGAAATGACACCTTTGATTAGTCAGGATGATATCTGAATGAAGTTTTATGGCATAGACTATCTGCAAACGCAGTCTAATATAAATGATTTTTTAAAGTACATTATTATATTTAGTGCGTTATTTGTTTTGATTGTCGTTTTCAGTCTTTATATGCGCCATCGCTTACAGACTAAATATCGGGATTTGACGATCATAGCTTTTTTGTTTTTACTATTCATTTCCGGTGTGCAATATGCAGATTATACTAACAGCCAGAACATACACTCTCAATCATCTCAGATGGTTAATTTTGTGAGGTTATTATCAGAGAGGGAGGGTGTAAGCATAAAATCTATTTTTTCCAGCTCCGTGCAACTATCGGATGGTGTAATAGTAAAAATCAATGACTATTATTACCGTGTAAACCTAAGTCCTGATCAAAACACCTATAGCCTGGCAAAGGTCGGGCTGATAAGTACTGAAATAGTAACCATAAAAAACTGAAGGGTGAAATGATTATTTACATACCTATCATTATAAAGCTAGGACTGGGGATCGTTTGTTTGATTGTGCAAATAAATCTCATGGGGAAAGGGAATCTTGCTCCCTCATCTGCAATGGATCAGGTTCAGAACTATGTTCTGGGCGGGATTATTGGAGGCGTAATATACAATGAGTCGATTACAGTACTTCAGTTTGTGCTGGTGTTGATTATCTGGACGTTACTTGTTTTTATTCTCAAGTTTTTAAAAGAGAACAATCGATTAGTTAAAAGGATTATTGACGGAAAACCTATCACCCTGGTACATAATGGGACAGTAAATGTTAGAGAGTGTTTAAGGAATGGTGTTTCTGCGAACGACCTGATGTTTAAATTAAGAGCCAATGGTATTTATGAGGTGGAACAACTAAAACGCGTCGTTCTCGAGCAAAATGGGCAATTAACTATTATTCAGAGTGGCGATGAAAATATTCGCTATCCAATTATCGTGGATGGGTTGGCTAACCATGACCTGCTTGAGATTATCAGCAAAGACAGTGAGTGGCTGGAAAGTAAAATAGCGGAGCAAGGCTTTACTAAAATTAGTGATATATATCTGGGTGAATATTTGTCTGGGCGGATAAATTTATACGCATATGATATTAAAGACTGATCTTTGCCTTGCAGCACAGGAATAATTGACAATGTAAATATACTGGGCATCTTAAATTAATCCGGTGCGGAAATTTCACATCTACCACTACAGTGCACTGTATATGATGATACTGCGATTGACATCTACTTCTGCCAGAACGCAGGGATTTTTTCTTTTTCTTACGACTGATGGATGAGTGGTTTACATTGATACATGGTATCCTGGTGATCAGTTAATATACACATTTTGCACGATGATCCGGACTCGCCGCTGAAGGTACGGGCTTTGTGCCAGCGCCAGTGGAAAAGCGTTCCCGACCGTTCCCCCCCTCGCCAGACACCATTACCCCTCCCGGGGGCCGCCGTCTGACGGTCCACGGGAAGGAAATCCGCTGACATCGCGCAAACTCTGTCGTCGATATGCCACAGGGTGTGAAGGTAAACATTTCCCCTGGCCTTATCTGAGGAAGTCAGGCCACCACGTGCGCCCCTTCAGCGGCCATGCCCGTGTTTTCATCCATCACCAGCACCTCATAGCGGATGATTTCCCCGCCTAAGTAAAATACAAACACAACAAACCAGTCATTCTGATACTCAGATAATGGCAGATCGCAGAGTGGGCCAGGGGCATGCTTATGCTGAATCCGTGAAGCTGGCTAAAGTACGGCACTTGCGTGCCGATACCAGGAGTAATCGCATTACCTCCCCCACCGGAATGATTTACCCTGGAAACAATTCAGCAAAGAGAAAATACTATGGGAACTACTTAACCCCCCCGTTTTTATCCCTGTATCACCGAAATGTCTTGCCGCCAGCCTTCGTGAAATAGCTGACCTGGTCGAAGACGGCAGCCGTGAAATACGCGAGGCGGAGGTCTACTACGACACAGCGGAGAACGGAGAACACCTCACCCTTTACCGCGTGGTACATGCCCCCGGAAGTGCAGAGAAGTAGAGTTACCACGGCTTACCAAGTCCTGATGCAGGGAGTTGTTACGGGGATGCCTGCAGGACTGCAGTAAATCCTATTTTGCACCTCCAGGTAAAGGTTTACCCTTCTGTCAGTCTGAGTTGTGCGGTTGAAGCGCCGGGCTGACCTCCCTGAATCGGCGGGCCCTGATTTGAATGGTCCGCTGTTCCCTGAGAGGGGGGCGCCTTCTTTTGAGGGTAATTAACCGCGTCAATTCATCAAAGCGTCTAGAGTCTTAGGTGAGGTTGTCATTAATTCGTGCCAATGGAGGATTTTTCAGTGTTAATTCAAGAAGACGAGAAAGGCCACGTCATTATTGGCGAAGCGGCACTCAGCCTGGCGCTGGGTGAGAGAGAAATCAGCGTTGCCTCGCTACTGAGCGAGCTGGGCCTAATGGCGAAAGCCGGGGGCAGTCCTGACCGGCTGGCACAGATAGCTGAGGCGCGTCACTGGCTCAGCAGCTTCAGCTCTCCGGTAGGCGCATGGCGGAAGGTACAGTACCTGCAGACCCTTGCAGGCCTGAACGAAAAAATGAACTGACAGTTTGATTTGACACCACTGGACGTACTCCGGCTCCGGCCGGAAGACGACGACGAAGCAAAAACCTTACAGGTTTCGCCAATAAAAAAAATCCCTCCTGATATCTGTCAGGAAATACATATCCACTGACGCATATTGTGTAAGCAAGCTGATAGCACATATCAAAATGTGCAGAACAAATGGCGAGGATTTGCTAATCCGGCGTCAGTGACTATGGTTACTGTCGCTCAGGCCGGAGCTTGCAGGCCCGTACAGGTCTGCCGGCATGTGGACTTTATGGCGGACGGGCGTGGTTCCGGCCCGGGTACGGCAGTCATAAGCCGCTGTCGTCTGCCGTGCGCCCGAGCACAATTTCCAGCGCGCTCCGCAGCACGTCCTGCTCCACGACGCTCTCGCTGGTCTCCAGCATCTCTATCAGGCACAAAATGACGGCTTTGTTCGTCACGTAACCATGGGCAGATACCAGCTGGCAGATGATGCCGCCGATTATCCGCTGTTCTTCCTCAAAGCGTGCGCCCTGGGTGCCGAAATAGTCAGTGATGGCGCCTTCAGCCGTCTGTTGCATGCGTGGATCCTGTAGCCGGCGTGCCGGAAAATGTCTGTATGGTCAGGGGAAGCCATCCGGGGTATGCCCGGCAGGCTCAGTGTTTTTTTCTGTCGCCGGCCGGCCCGTCCGCCGCGAGAAACTGCGACATGGTGGCGCCGCCGTTGGCCGCCCCAGGCCCGGTCCGGTCCCTGCTTCGGGATACGTCATTAATGGCGTGCAGGCACGCCTGTTGCCGGGCGGGCTCAACTTCACGCGCCGCCATGTCGGTGAGCTTTTCAGTGAGTGAGGTGCGGTTTAGCGCCCCCCCGTCGTGAAGGAGCTTCAGCACGGCCTCACCCAGCATGACGTCGGCGAGCTTTTCTTCTTTACTGCGGTTCATAGATTTTCCTGATAACAAGGCCGCGGGCGCGCCCGCGGGCATGAAATTTTTTTGTATGAGAGTCCGTCTCAGGGGGCTGTCCGTCGTATTTTCCAAAAAGTTTCAGGCGGCGTCAGTGTCACCGGGGCACAACACGAAACCGGGAATTTACTGCGGGTCGCGGCCGAACAGCAGGCCAATGAGCTGCTGGTAGTGGCGCTCCTCCTCCGCACCGGAAGCGTGCTCGAGACGCTGAAGCAGCCGGGTGCATATTGCCTTGCGGTTGAGGTTTTTTCCGGATGCCAGAATTTCCGCCACGATGCGTCCCATCGTTTCCTGCTGGGTGGGCAGTGAGGGCCGGCTAAAGTGGTGCGCTATCTGGTCAGCTGTCTGCGGGTTTGACTCGGTTTGACGCATGGCGGAAGATCCTGTCTGGTTAATTTATATTCGTATAGTGTTCATTAAGTTATACAAAAAATAAATTCCTGTACAGGATTGTCTTTAAAAGACCGGTGGGTATATTTAGCAAAAAGTGCTTATTTTTTAAAATCAGCATATTAGGAGATGCAAACCGATGCGTTATGTTGGCCCCTGACTGTACATATTTACCGGCCCGCAGCCGTGCACCCGGGGACTCCGCCACAGCATACAAAAGGTGTATAATGATTATCCATACACCCGAAGGAGGTCCCTTGAGGGATGAAAACGACAACAACGACGCGCTGCTCGCCATGATTGGCAGGGCGGTGTCCGAGCTCCTTGATTCGGGCCAGTCGCCCCACCGCGAGAATATTGTGACCCGGCTGCAGCTGATGGGTGCCTGGAGCGGAAGCGAATCCGTCAGGGCCCTGTGCACCAGGGCACGCGAGCTTCTCATCACCCGGATCACCCACTGATACGGCGGCCTCGCGTTCCTTGCGCCATACCACCTTTGCACCGGCTCAGGCCGCTCTCACGAAGACCTGCCGTTCCCTACGTTGCTGATAATGATGTCATCTTCAGCACCCTGCGGCTGCCCTTCGTCTGCCGCACCCGGCGAGGCGAACCAGGGAGAACCCTGCTGTGAGAGGCTGCCCGGCTGACGAAAGTCAAAGAGCCAGCAGCATGTGCCTTTGATGGCAGCCAGACGGGCCCCGTCGGGTTCGTGCACGGACATCGCGTTGAGTTGCGTGATGAGCGTGGCTACGGTGACCTCTTCGTTTCTGAAAATGAGGTTCATGGCTGCTTCGCCCATGATTACATGCTCTGTGTCTTTCGCGTTGATAGCCAATTTTGTCTCCTGGTATATCAGAAAAATATAATACCACGCAGAAAGTATAATGCATGAGAGATGGTAGTCTAAACCCGTTATGTCATACTGCAAAGCGCAGTGGTATAGTTAAAATATATGCTACTGATTTAGCGCCTTATTTAAAAGAATGGTAAAGCAAGCTTATATTCATTTTATAAAGTCAGGGGAAACTGAATAGTAGCCACCATGGCAGTGATACAGGCTTGTTACTGGCGGCCTAAAAGTGCCATTTTATGCTTTGGGTCTGGGCCCAACGTTCAGAAATCTACATTAATGTTCCAGAATGACTCGACTTGCCAGAGTCGGATTAAGTGTTGCCATCAGGCTGGAGAGATAAAACTGGTCTGGGGCTACGTCCCTTAAGCATTGCCCCTTCGATGCAAACATCGCTCTCAGAAAGTCGAACCGCTTGATATTGACCGGTTTCGCCTGAAAAATACAGACAGGTACCAGCAGCACCTGCTTCTGACCCCCTCCTCATATGTGATATATTTATAATCAGATATAACCGGGGTAAGCCGTGTGTTTAATCCACTTTTGCGGAGATTTTTGAGCCAGATGAGTCAATAATGAAAGGACCATCCCAAGACGGGTTGTTTTTGTGGGGATAAAGGCATCTTTACCCCTCTGCTGAGGCATGAGACATCTTGTTCATTCCGGCAACCTTCAACCAGGAGTTTATGAATGTCGGTTGAAGAACATTTCGCCATGAGCTTTCCAGCCGGTCATTTTTAGCTTTTTTGCATGAGATGCTCAACACGATTAGGGTTACGGTGATACTACCCTGATTTTTTCCAATGGATAGACTCATTCAAAATAAGACATTAAAAAATATCACAAGATATTTTTTAATAAACAGAATTTTAGCTTCAATATCATACACTTTTTACATACAGGTATCAGAATGAGCTTCAATATACACGATAAACTGATTCATGAATTTGAGTCTCCAAAGGGACTGTTATACAGAATGATTATCATTTATGCATGTACGATGGTTGGGGTGATAATGTTTCTCTCTCTTCTGATGGGGGATCTTTCTAATATTAACTTTTACCTTTTTATTAATTTAATAACAGCATTTGTAACAGTCTGTTTTATAAGGGAATCATTTAATATCCATTCATATGGCCATCACATGATGATATTCAGGTTAAGTCTTTTCTTACTGCTTAATTCTTCACTTTTCTCAATGGCTGGAGGGGTTGGTTTATTAAGCAGGGATGTGGCATCAATGTGCTCTGCGTTGATTTACGCACCAGCGATGATTATCATAATTCGTTCATTTAAAAAATTCATAAATTACGTAAATAAAAACTACCAAGGTGCGGTGAGCCTTTCTCTAACAGATGAGTTAACAGGCTTACCGAACAGAAGACATCTGAACAATAAGCTCAGAGAAATGGAAAACAGGCAGGGTACGGTGTGTATTGCTGATGTAGATCATTTTAAAAAAATAAATGATACTTATGGACATGAAGTTGGTGATAAAGTGCTAAGAAATATCGGACTCAAACTTAGCAGTTTTTCTCAGGACGATGTATTCGTTTCCCGTTCAGGTGGTGAGGAGTTTGTTATATTGATTTTTGACAATGTGAATGCAGGAAATTTCATCAGAAATATGAAGTCATCAATATCTGAAGTGTGCAACGGGAGTGTGGGTATTACTCTGAGTATTGGTGTTGCAATTAAAGGTTCAGAACAGTCATCTTCTTCCGCAATCAGTGCTGCAGATCATGCTCTTTACGGAGCCAAAGAAACCGGCAGAGACTCCATCATGTATGCGCAGCGCCCGTAGCTGGCTTTAGAGCCGTATCTTTAAGCAGCGGGGCACTATTAGAGGATAATTACTGTGTTTTTTTAAAATATCATTGCCTGTTATTCACGCGCACGTTGTGTATTATTCTTCCTGAATATGTTTTAGATGTGCGTGAATATAATTTTGCACATGACCGGTTATAGTTAATAAGGGAATATTAACTTACCACCTTAACTGAATAGAACCTTACAAGTTAAATATTTCGGATTTTTTTTGTGAAGATCAGTTTGTATTTCTATAGTTATTATACTTTACGGGAGAATATTGGCTATCTCGACTTTAGCAGGCCCCAGGCGGTAACGCTAACCCGGGCCGGCGTCCCTTTGTATTTAAAAATATAAAGTAGTTACGCGTTTTTTACCGATATTGCTATCTCCAGCCCCCTTCCTCGGGAAAACCAGTCAACTTTCGTCCATGCCCACACTCACTCCTCAGGAACGGACGAAAGTAACCCGCACTACTTTTCTGGTAAAGAAAAAACAAATGAAATTGCACCATCTTTATTAGAGCTGTCTGCATGGCAGTTTTCCGCGCCAGGTGACGCAGGCATCACTTCAATTTTCCTTAGGTATATGAAATTACGAACTTTTATACCATAAAAGCCGTAGAGATACTTGGTTAGTATTCAGACTGAGTGTGCAAAAAATCAATCATTCTGCTTTATCAATCATTGTTAGCTCAGATACACTGTATTCAGCTCTCGTGCCAATTCCCTTTGCCACGCCGCCAGCAAAACATGGCAGGCATTAGGGACAGATACCGATCGTTTTTCCTTAACTGACCCACGCGTTAAATCACTGCGACTCATAATAAAAGGTAAGAAAGCGATTTTAATCCCTTTTCTTTTTTCATGTCGGCATCTTGTTATATGAATATTTTTAAGCCGCTAAAGCAATCCCTGAAAATTAAAATTTAATTAACCATAAGCATTTTATATAACTGTTCTTAGTGATTTAATTATCTAAGCTCATCTGCGATCGATAGCTCCAGTTGCTCTATAGCAAGACGTAGTGGCAGGTATTCGCCGCCGGGTAAAGCGGAAAAAGCACCTTTCATTTTTTTAAGTTCGGCAAGAAGTGCCTGTAACGAAATATCTTCGCCGCGCGATGCCAGCCGCAAGCAGCAGTTTCCTAGCAGGCAGCTCGCCATGTGCCAGACGTTATCCCACGCATAATCATCAGTCATAGCCTTCGTCCGTCAGATTCCCGCGGGGCGGTTTTCAAGCTGTTCAATCGCCAGCTGCAGGGAAAGTGCTCCCAGACTGGTACGGTCATCATCTTCAGCCTGCACAGCTTTAAGTGTGGAAATCAGCAGCTTGCTATCGAGAACCCCACCACCCGCTATCATTCTGAAACAGACACTACCCGCGATATAGCACGCACCGAGCCACAATTCATCGGCGTCATTGTCATCTTCAAAATATTTTTCATCGTCCATCATATCCCCTAAAGGCTCATTGCTCACCGTACGTATAAATATACTATACGGCATGACGAATGAAGCCTATCCGTAACATGAATGGCTCAAAGCGGCATAGAGACACCAGCAATTGTCAAATATCATAATACGGCTTAATCGCGCTGACGGTTAGGCTTATGAGCATCGACAATTCAACCATCGTTCTGTTCAGCTTAAACCAGCTTGAAACAAAGAGGAGTAAAGGTCCCCACTTTTCAGACTTTACGGCGTGGGCAAGAATTTCAGGAGCCTTACTGGCAGCAGCCTGCTGCTGAAACTTCGGGGGGATTCTGAGCAGAACTATGGAACGTCTTTCTTATGGTAACTGCAAAGCCAGGCCCACCACAGTTAGCTATGAAGTAATGCCCACTATAAGTTGCTACTACACCTCATCGTTATTCAAACCGTAGTAAAGTTTTCCTAACACAATAAGGGACCGTCCCTGGGATTTTCGATGCAGATTGGTATCACGCAATGAGTAAACGCAGCCGCAATATTCCTGTTGATAGAATTGCTCACGCTTACTGATCTCAATCATGCGCCCTGAGCCCCCCTGCTTACGCCAGTTATAATCCCAGTACGTCATGCCCGGGTAATTACCGGCGGCACGATGACCACAGTCATTGATCTGTTGCATGTTTTTCCAGCGTGAAATGCCCAGAGAGCTGCTGATCACATTGAATCCATTCTCAAAAGCATAAAGTGCAGTGCGCTCAAAGCGCATATCAAAACACATGGTACAGCGCACTCCGCGTTCAGGCTCTTTTTCCATACCAGCGGCACGTTCGAACCAGTTGTCAGTATCATAATCAGCGTCAATGAAAGGCACACCATGCTGCTCGGCAAAACGGATGTTTTCGTCTTTTCGCAGTAAATACTCCTTTTTTGGGTGAATATTCGGGTTGTAGAAATAAATGGTGTAATCAATACCCGACGCCTGAATTGCTTCCATCACCTCACCAGAACAGGGGGCGCAGCAGGAATGCAGAAGGAGTTTATTTTCGCCATGAGGTAACGTCAGTTTTGGACGCGTAAATTCGCTGTTGGTCATGTTTTCGAGCTCATAAGAATTGTGCAAAAGGAAAGAGTATACGGTGTTCAGTCTGAGAGGGGAAAGTATGCAGGCAGGAAACTGAATCCCCACCCTGAAGGAACTCATATTTGGGATCCTACAGACTACACAGCAGGCATGACGTTGTTTAAACTGCCGCCACAACAGTATACATTTCCTGTTCACACGATGAGACCTGTTCAAAGGCCTCTGGGCTGATGCAGCCCGCCATGCCCGATTGTGGAACGCCTCAACGTAAGGGAATATATCGGCCAGTGACACAACCCGGGCTTTGTAGATCCATTTTCTGATGCGTTTTTTTTCAGCGAACTGAAGAAGGGTTGGGCAACTGTATTGTATCAGCAGTTGCCGGGGACTCATGCCCGGAGGCTGATTATTGGCCCGGCTGCTGACCAGCATAAAGGCAAGGTATGCCGAAAATCACCGCCGCAGCCCTGTTTTTTCAAATATCTGACCTGGGTACTCTCGCCCGCAGGGTTTCAGAGCACTCGTTGGGGCGGAGACCGTTAACAGTGACACAAAATAAATACGGGGAAGACGAAAGATTTCGCCGTCGGTGCCGGCTTTCGAGGCTCCTTCTAAATGTTAATGATTACCGCCATTCAGTTTAAAACGGCGATGAGGATTTTTTATATCAGCCTTAATGCGGCCGGGAAGGCAACGCTGGTTGTCTGCATACGTAAGCTTATGACCTCCCTGTACGCCATTGTCATAAGCAGGACGTAATTGCAGGACCGTTAATCGCCATTTTGAACATTTGATGAGCCAGAAAATTCAGATCAGCGCTGACTGTAACGTCGTCAGTGCTGTATTGATGCCACTCTGAAAAAGTTCTGCAAGGCCATCAGCGCTTTGCCGGTCATGGCTATTTCCGAAACCATCACCGTGTCATGCTGTTTCAGCCACGTCAGGAAGTCTGGGTCGCTCATGTAAGGGCTAAATGAACCAAAAAGCAGTTTCAGGTGCATCAGGTCGTTAGCCCATATCTCCAACGATCGGTACTCGCTCTCACTCAGTTGCCTGAGCAACTCATCTGTCTGCGCTTTGATTTCTATAATGCGGCGGCACTTTTCATGCATAAGGATCTTCACCTCTCATTATCTTTCTTTATTTTTGGCACAAAAGTTACCCGAAGCTGAGCGTTACGTGGCCATCAGATGAACGGCGGTCGTGAATGCATGTTAAGCACGGCCGCCTTATGCAGAAATAGCTTATACTCTAAAGTTATCAACCATCCCGCGCAGCGCGTGTGCCTGTTCAGACAGTGACTGTGAGGCGGATGATGATTCCTCCACCAGAGCGGCATTATTTTGCGTTACTCCGTCCATCTGGCTGACGGCAATGCTGACCTGAGAGATGCCGAGCATCTGTTCGGATGAAGCCAGTGAAATATTATCCATGGCTTCGGCAAGTTCGCCCACCATACCGACAATTTTCAGTATGCTGTCTCCTGCATCTGCAGCTGCCACTACTCCGCTATCAACAACACTTACTGCTTCCGCCATAAGTTGTTTGATGTCATGCGCGGCATTAGCACTACGCTGCGCAAGTGTCCTGACCTCACCTGCCACTACTGCGAATCCCCGTCCTTCTTCCCCTGCACGGGCAGCCTCCACCGCTGCGTTGAGGGCAAGAATGTTAGTCTGGAAGGCAATGCTTTCAATTACGGACGTAATATCGCGCACCTTTGCGGCGCTCACAGATATGGCATTCATTGTGTCCGACATGCGCTGCACGTCTGTTCCGCCTGAACGGGCAAGTTGCGCCGTTTCACGGGCTGAGCCCGCTGTCTGCTGTGCGCCTGCAGTATTACTTTTTACAGTAGCCGTAAGCTGCTCCATGCTGGCTGCTGTTTCCTGCAGTGCAGCCCGCCTGCTGCTCGGTGCGGGAAGAAAGTTCAGTATTACCTTGCGAAATTTCATCCGCAGCCAGCGCCACGGAGCTGGCTGAATCCTTTATCTGCGAGATAAGCCCCCGCAGATTTGCCTGCATACCATCCAGAGAAGCCAGCAGGCTTGTCGTGTCCTTGCGATGCAGAATCACCTGACTGGTCAGGTCACCAGAAGCAATTGCTGCTGCAAGTATCTGAGCATCTGCGGGCTCCCCGCCTAACTGTCGCATCAGTGTCCGGACTATCATAAAAATTGTCAGAAGAGAGAATAAGACAGAAAGAATCGTGAGTGAGAGCAATAGAATGGCGGCCTCACGTATAGATGCACTATTACGAGCCACCGTATCCCTGCTGAGCTTATTCTGTACGTCTGTAAGCCCGTTCAGGGCATCAGAGAGAGCCTGCTGCGCCGGGCGCGCCGTATTCAGCAAATAGTCAG
This sequence comes from Erwinia billingiae Eb661, assembly GCF_000196615.1. NCBI lineage: Bacteria > Pseudomonadati > Pseudomonadota > Gammaproteobacteria > Enterobacterales > Erwiniaceae > Erwinia > Erwinia billingiae. The sequence goes on along the minus strand of NC_014305.1, from coordinate 37,451 downwards.
CGGCTTTTTCTGACTGGTCGTTATCCAGCCCCATTTTTCCCGCAGTTGCAAGAGTATTCAGAGCAGCACCGTCTGAAGACAGGATATTGTCTAACGCTAGTTTTCCTTCGGGAGAAGCGTTATGCATCATGCTGGCAACAAGCCTTTCGCGATCCTGAACATACTTTTCATGTAAATCACTGACCCTTTGCCATTCATTTTTCTCCTGCTCAGGATCTTTGAGCAGAACGATGTCTCTGACTGAAACTGCCATATCATTAACAGCAGCACGCATATTCAGGACAAGCGTAAGACGCTTCATTTTATAATTTACCGTATCTTCCATGCCTCGCCTGGATTCACTGAGCGAGTGCAGGGACAGTCCGGTGCAGATTAAAAAACATATAACTAAAAGGCCGTAGCCGCTGAAAAGTCGAACCGATATTTTCATTATTTTTACCTGGTGGGCGGGGGAACAACTCATATATCGGCTTGGGGCTGGATACTAATAGCTTTGATAAGTTACCAACTGTTTCTACCAGTCTCAGCAAAGATCCCAGCACATCCGGCTGATGACCCGTACCGCTTAGTGGCGAGAACCGACTGCCCAACAATGAAAAAGGCACTCCGTCCGGAGTGCCTGGCAGAGCAAGGTCTTATGGGTTGCTGTTGTTTCTCTGGCGCTGCATTTTATGTGCTGTCATTACTGTTATCGGCCCGCAACAGGAATAATCCATGCGCTGCACCACATTTTGTTAATTTTATGGCATCCAATCACTTTGGCGCTGAAGTGGAGGAAATAATGGTTCTGGTGTGATTATGCCACTGACGTCAGACATTTTGCATGGCGTGAGGCACATTATCTGAATGTCAGTGCCTCACTGCTATTTTTATAATTTTTCAGAAACTTTTCCAGTTTTCCTCAAGGCCTGCTGTCTTTTTCTTCACAGTCGTCCCGTGCGAAGGTGATAATTTCACCCCGGAAGCACTAATCGCATCTTTGGATTTCAATTCTGACGGTACTTTAATGACAAAAGTGGCTACCAGCTCGTTAAGAACGGTGGCCTGCTCCATCAGTGAATGCGAGGCGGCAGAGGCTTCCTGAACGAGTGTCGCATTCTGCTGGGTCACGTCATCCATCTGGTTAACTGCCTGGTGAACCTGGCCAATGCCCTGCATCTGCTCGTGCGCTGCAGCGGCTATCTCATTCACCAAATCTGCCACCTGACTAATGGCCTCGTTCATATCACCCATATTCTGTCCAACCTCATCTGCCTGACCTGCCCCTTTCTCCACGAATTTTATTGATGACTCAATCAATTCTTTTATTTCACGAGCTGAAGCCGAGGATCGCTGGGCAAGATTGCGCACTTCACCGGCAACCACGGCAAACCCGCGTCCCTGCTCCCCGGCCCGTGCAGCTTCTACAGCCGCATTCAGGGCGAGAATGTTGGTCTGAAATGCAATACCTTCAATCAGCGAGATAATATCGGTGATTTTGGCAGAGCTGTTCCTGATATCAGACATCGTCCCCATCATGGCGCCTACCTTTACAGAGCTGTCTTCTGAGAGCTTGCGGGCATTCTGCGATAATTGGCTTGCCATGCCGGTATTTTCAGCGGTCTGACGTACCGTCTCACTCAGTTCTGACATGCTGGCTGCCGTTTGCTCAAGCGAAGCCGCCTGTTCTTCCGTTCTGGCTGAGAGGTCCTCATTTCCCGCCGAAATCTGTGAAGAGGCCGTGCTGACGGACTGAGAGGAAGAGCTTACGGATAACAGTGAAGAAGCAACATTCGCCACCAAATTATTGAATGCTTGTGCCGTCAGCCCTATTTCGTCTTTACGCGAGTCATCCGCCCGCAGGGTCAGATCCAGACGTGAACTGGCCTGCTCCATCGTGGAACGCATAGCGTTAAGGCTTCTGCGTATACCGGCTATAGTCTTAATGGCGAAGAATCCAAGGATGAGAATTAGAATCGAAGCACCCGAAATCATGCCCCAGAACGTGGCCTGATAGACGCGGGTATTCTGATTTTTTAGCCCTTCACCAATGTCCACGTTGAGTTGCAGCTGCTTTTTGTAACCTGCAATGAGGCTACGGGCAGCGGCACCTGCTCCGTTGCTGCCCTGAATTTCACTGAGCGAAATCGCATCATTCTGCTGCTGGGATGCTTTCAGGAAGGTAGGTAGCTTGTTCTGAATAACCTGTATCGTGGCGAACCCCGCTTCGGTCATGCGCCTGTCTTCTTCACTTGAAACATCATTATCGAGATAGAACTGATTGAGAGACTTCAGATTATTCAGCTGTTCGCCTAGTTGTTTTTCAACCTCGGCCTGCCTGCCCGGGTCTGTCGCACTCTGGTGCCTGTACATCCAGATAAGTAACTGGTTACTGCCATCCACCATTTTTCCGATATCGATAATTGAAGGCACGGTATTGCTTTGAACGTACTGAAAGCGTGACTGAAACCCAGTCACGATCATAACGGAAACAAAGACTAAAGTGATAAGAGAGGCTGAAAGAAGAGAAAAAGTCAGGAACAGCCGCTGTGTAATTGTCATTTATCGTTTCCACCTGATATGTTGCCGTGAGTTGAGGGCTGTACAACGCAAACTATGCATGAACACATAGCACTATCGGCTGAAGGTGAAAAATAGTTAGCTAAATTCTATCTCCATATCCATAGATTCTGGATAGTAATTGGCACTCTCTGAAATTGCCAGTCCAAGCCTTTATTTTTACTGAAGAGCAGACAGAAACCATAAATACCGGCTTTGACATGCCGGGGAAGCCCTTATAGTACAATAATTTTCGATATCCAAACTGGCCACAACCATGGATCTCTTACATTCTGGCTTGATGAACCGGCCATTCAGGCCTGGTATTACGGGCTCCCACCTGAAGACGCTTATCCTTTGTGAGAAAGAACGGCACTGAAATGGTACGTCCATCTCACTTCATTTCCTCATATGTGACATACTGCGGCTCTGGCTGAACGCTTTTACCGGCCTGACTGAATTATGTTCCAGACTTATTGACGGGCCTGTAAGTCCACAGGTTAGTTACGGGCTACTTCTTCAATCCGGAGTCATATGTTCGATCTGCGTTCCTATACCCTACTGCTTAACGAGGCGTTTGATACCGGCCACGACAACGATGACCTGTACTGTCTGCTTGAAGCCTTTCTTGACGCTGAGAACGAGCCGGTCAGACCGGTAAATACAGACTCATCAGAACTGCACAGGATACTGAATAACAACCGCGTCATGCATGCATTTACCCGCGTTACTGGGGGCAGCGTCCGGCTCAGTACGTGCTTTCGTCAGCAGGTAACCCGGCTTGGCCGCGTTGATTTCGTTTTGCTTGAAGCGTCAGGGGGACCGGTGCTTGGCATCCGGTTTGATGGCGTGGTTGCCTGCGCCGTCAGTCCTCAGGGAGAACGTTCCCCGCCCCCGCCCGGGCCGCTGTTAAGGCACTGATGATGCAGGCTCGTGAGGTGTGCGGCTTATGAAACTTCATGTTAACGCGCGCCGGGCATTATCCCGGGTAATCAGGTACTCACCTGCACTCAGCGGGATGATACTTTTTACCCTGTTGTTCCAGGTCAGGGCAGACGTGCAGGACCCGCAGCCTGCAGGGATCACGCTTGTTTCTTCAGACGCACGGGCCTTGTTGAGAATGAACTGCATGGACGGGAATTCGCTGTTCATTTCTCTTGCCGTACCGTCCGGGAGCATCAGTCCTGACATCCTGACCGTATCAGGTGCTGCCGGTACGCGCTGGATAACCGGCGGGCCGGAGGGGCAGTCTGTTAATATTGCTTATGCCGCCGCGCCGCGTGCGCTGCTGAGACGCATGCTGGCAGACCACCCGGGGAAACTGACGTTCGGCCGCAGGGGGCCTGATTTTGATGCCCGTGCACTGGCAGCCTGGTATGACAGCGTGCCGGCAGCGTGCAGGTGACCGGTACGGCTGAAATGTCCAGACATGCTTAAGTTATCCACAAAAACGGTGGATAACTTCTGTACAAAATACCTGAACCCTTCAGTCACGGGGGAGTGTCCGCGTCAGCAGACGCGTGATGTCTGCAACCGCAAGCGGCCGTGAAAAATAATACCCCTGAGCCTGGTCACACCCGGCCACTGTCAGAGCCTCTGCCGTTGCCCGGTCCTCAACACCTTCCGCCACCACCGTATAACTAAGCTCCTTAAGCATACGGATAATATTCGTGGCGATAATACGGCTGCGGCCGTCCGTGACGATATCCCTGACCAGCACGCGGTCAAGTTTGATAACGTCCAGTGGCATCCGGTGCAGGTAGCTGACGTTGCTGTAGCCCGCGCCAAAGTCATCGAGTGCTATCCGGAACCCCCGGGCGCGCAGCGCCGAAAGTGCCTCAACCGCGCCTTCTTTTCCCATAATTTTTTCTGTTTCAAGGCATTCAATTTCCAGCATTTCAGGAGCAAGACCCGCCTGCAGCAGACGCTCATAAAGCGTTTCGGCAAAGTCACTGCGCGAAAAATCGCTTTCACTGAGGTTAACGGATACCGGTACGGCACGGCCGGCGTCCTTCCAGCGTACGAGCTGTGCCGTGACGCTCCGGATAACCCAGTCTGCCAGTTCAGCGTGAAGCCGGGTACGTGCAGCGGCTGGCAGGAAAGCATCTGGCGTGAGGTTGCCTCTTGTCGGGTGCCGCCAGCGGATCAGGGCCTCAAGGCCGGTCAGACTGTCCGTCGCAAGGGATATTTTGGGCTGATAAACCAGATAAAGTCCCGTACCATCGTGCAGTGCTGCCGCAAGGTCATGCATCAGCCTGAACTCGTTGTTACGGCGTTCGTCAGTACATGGATCAAAGCTCTCAGCCCGGTTGCCGGAGGAAATGGCTTCGTGCAGCGCGCTGACGGCCCGGCGCAGGCCCTCCTGTCCGGAGACTTCGGCAGGACTGAAACTTACCTGTCCGACATTTATCGTCAGGTCAACAGCAATACCCTCTTCAATAAGCGCCGTGACGTTCTGCAGTCGGGTGCACAAGGAGGACAGGGTTAACGGGCTCTGTTCCCCTGTCAGAATGGCATAACGTCCCGGAGCAAGTGCGTACAGCCGTTCCTCCGGCTGCAGCGCGAGCCGCAGGCGAAGCAGGTCCCCTGTTTCCTTCAGCAGAGCTTCCACCGGCGGCATACCCAGCGAACGTGCCAGGTCATAAGCTTTGGGCACGTCAATACACTCAATGACGGTCAGCCGCAGGCTGTCCGCTGTCGTGGCCCTGTGCTGCAACTCCCGCATCAGCCCCTGGTGGTTAGGCAGCCCCGTTGTCGGGTCAGTGAAGGCTGCAGAGTGCCAGGTTTCCAGAAACGCCATCACCAGCCCGGCCATCTGCTCAAGAATGTCTCGCTGAGCGGGTGAGAAAGCGTGCGGACGCGTATCCGTGACACAGAATGTGCCCAGCAGCACCCCTCCGGCGTTACGCAGCGGGGCACCGGCATAAAAACGGGCGTAAGGCTCGCCCTGCACAAGCGGATGCCCTGAAGAACGCGCATCGGTCAGCATGTCAGGAATAACCACGGTTTCACCGCGTTCCATGACAAAGCGACAGAACGCATCTTTTCTGGGTACCCGGCGCACGGGGATATTCCGGGATGCTGTAATGTACTGATAACGTTCATCCAGCACTGAAATGAAACTTCCCTGCATGCCCAGGGCCTGCGTGGCCAGCATGACGAACTTACCGAGAACTTCATCACGATTTTCGTCCGGCGTGCGCAGCACCGTAATGGCATCAAGCCGTCGCGCTTCGTCGCCGCTCAGGTTCACAAGCATTTTTTCCTCCAGGCAATACGGGAGTCAGGGTCCGGTTCTGGCCGGGTATAATCAGGCCCGCTTACTTTCGGGCATAGTTGTTCAGCAGATTTTCAAAAATACGGATGCCAATGCCTGTGGCCACAATATTCATACGCAGGTCAGGATCGTTAATACGCAGCCAGGCGTCAAACTCGTCGTCTTTCAGGCTACGGGCTCCCTCCTGCTGCAGGGCGAACAACAGGCCGTAATTATTCACGAATACGTCCGGGTCATGGTACTCCGCACTCATCACCTGCGTCAGCATCGGCATGATGCTCTCAAAGCGTGCTGCCAGCGTACGGTGCATCGCTACGTACTTTTCCATACTTACCTCTTCATCACCCACATGGGTATATGAGTCATTTCCCTGAAGCTGACTTCATTACAATGGAAATCATAATAAGCTTATAAAAAATCAGGACGGTATACCCGTTCCTGTATACCATGTTGGTGACAGGAAGATAACCCGCAGCGCTCAGGCACCCGACCGGTAAAATTATTTCCCTGCCTTTCCTTGTAAGCACGCCATTCCTGAGCGCTTCTTCCGGAGCCTTCTCACGCCGTTCAGGGGGGGCATTCTGCCCGGACTGACCAGAATCACGGACGCCACTGATGAACAAAAATACGATAACCCTGCGCACGCTGCTTGTTATCCTGTCGCTGGGGGGGATCCTCATGACGTCCGTCCTTCTCCTAGGCAGCCTGTGGTTCTTCCAGAAAGCCAACATCGAAGACCGCCTGCTGGACAGTAACATCGCATATGCCCGCAAGCTTTCTGACACCACCGATCGCTACCTTTTCACCGCGCAGCGCGAGCTGGCTTTCAGCGCCGGCCTTATCAAAGACTTCAGCAACGTGCAGCAGCTACGTCAGGAGGCAGATCGCCTGCGCCTGCAGTCCGGTTTTTTCAATTCGGTACTGGTGGTAAAGCCGGATGCGGTAGTGGCGGCAGCCTCGCCGGAAAGTCTCGGTCTGGTCGGGGACACGCTGAATTCACCGGCCAGCCGGCAGGCGCTGGCGTCACGAAAGCCATTCATTTCCCGGCCATTCACCTCCGCCGCAGGCAATTATATCATTTTCATTTCGCAGCCGGTTTTCAGTCTGGCAGGAGACTATCTTGGATACGTTGGCGGCAGCATTTACCTGAAAAAGCAGGGCATGCTGAGCGACATTCTCAGCCTGCACTTCTTTACCCGGGGAGCCGATATCAGCATCGTCAGCAATGAAGGAAGTATTATCTTCAGCCACGATCCCGAAAAAGTTGGCCGCGTGCTGGACATCAGTCCCGAACTGAAAAGACAGCTCGGCCTGTCAGAAAGCGGGAAATATCTGCTCACAAGTGACGGCCAGGAATACCTTCTGGGGTATGCCTCGCTGCACAGGACCGACTGGAACATCTTTGTTTACAGTACCGCGGACGACGCCACATCCATTCTTCTGAATACGGCCAGAAAGGCAGTGTGGTTTATCCTGCTGATCGTGATTCTGGTGGGCTGCCTGGTCATACTGTTTGCCGCCCGCATATCTTCACCCCTGGAAAAACTCGCGCAGTCCATTAACACCCCTGACAGCGGTGCCACGCTGCGGGCCCTGCCGCAGATAAATGCCTGGTATACAGAGGCCGTCAGGCTGCGTGAGGCGGTTTATCATCATCTGCAGATGATGATAAACCAGGTCTCCTCCCTGACCGATGAAACCCGTACCGACCCGCTGACCGGACTGCTGAACCGCCGGGGATTTACAACATTTATCAGACAGCATGCCCGTACACACAGTCACTGCGCCATTGCCGTTGATATCGACCATTTTAAAAAAATAAACGACAGGCTGGGGCACGATGCGGGTGATGCCGTCCTGATAAGCCTTGCAGGCCTGCTCCGGTCCGCCTGCCGGAGCAGTGATATTGTGAGCCGGTCCGGAGGGGAAGAGTTCGTGATTTTTCTGCCGGATACCCAACTGCCTGACGCGGCGGCCACGGCGGAACGTATCCGTCACCTTGTTGAAACCTCGGTATTCCCTTATGCCGGACAGATCACCGTGTCAGCCGGGGTTGCGGCACTCATTGATGTACAGGGCAGCAGTACGGAAGGGCTCTTCCGTCAGGCCGATATGGCACTTTATGAAGCCAAAGGGGCAGGCAGGAATATTGTCATCATCAGCACCCCGGAGGGGATGATAGTCAACGCCAGTGACAGCCAGTGACAGCCAGTGACAGCCAGTGAGGCCGGTTTATTACCGCCGGCAGCTGTCGCGGAGCTTCCAGTAAAGCCAGCTCTGTAACGCTTCTGCGGGCAGCGCACGCCCGGAAAAGTAGCCGTTCAGGGTATCCCCGTCGTCCGCCCGTTCTCCTCCGGGACTGAGGACCCGGTAATCCTGACCCTCCAGCATTCTGATAATACCGCGGATCCGGATACGCGAAGCGGTGTCCGGGGACAACTCGCACCAGAGCGCGGGAGGAAAAATCACGACGCCCGGGGGCAGCCGCGTAAGATAACCCAGATCGCCTGATGCGCCGTTCAGACCATCCAGTGACACGGTAAACCCGTGCTGTCTGAGCCTGCCGAGCCCCGACAGTGCAGCAGGATTATCAGCCAGGCTTTCCGGAGTAAGACAGTCAATATTAAGCAGGAAAAGCGGCAGGCGCGCCCTCTTCATGCTGCGCTTAAGCGCAGAGGCAAAGCCGGGCATGGCAATGTCGTGTTCACTGACCAGTACAGAGACCGGGAGGGTGATGCAGGTGCCGTGCCAGCGCTGCAGCTGTGTAATAACCTGATTCAGGGTCCACTCCGTCAGCAGGTGGAGAAAAACGGGTGAAATACCGCAGGTGATGAGGACCCCGGGAGAGAGCGTCCCCTGCTGCGGATGGTCCCATTCAACGCGGGCCTCCAGCGCCACGGGCCGGCCGGTCTCCATGGAGAACCTTGGCCGGAACAACAGTGAAAGCCCGTCGCCCGTACGCACGACGTCAGCCAGCTCTTCAGGCCCCGGCAAAAAGGATGACATGCCCTGTCCCTGGCGGCCGGAGGGTATGGCCGGGACTCCGCGGGTGATGGCCTCCGTTAAAGCCGTCATGGCCTGTGCAATGGCCATCTGCCCGGCCCGCGGCCCCGGCGTGAAGACGCTTTCTCCCGTCACGGGTGAGAGCTCCAGCGACATATTGCCCCCCGGATGGCGCTGATGCCGTGCAGTAGCGCGGAAACCCGCCCCGCGCTCAGCCTGCCTCCCTCGAGCGTGAGCAGGGCAAACCGTCCCGCTGAAAACGCATAAAGGCGCTCTTCTTTTGCGGGCCTGAGCCGCAGCGGGAGAAGCATGGCGATATCGCGCAGCAGCCTCTCAACCGCACCGGCACCGAGTGAGCCAACAAGGTCGCGGGCGCGCGACATCTCTAGGCAGTCGATCAGCACCAGGCGCCGTGGCCTCACGTCGCCCTGTGAGGCAAGCAGCTGTAAATCACGGACGAGTCGCTGCCTGTCGGGCAGCCCGGTCACGGCATCCGTGAGGCCTGCGCCGTGCCAGGTATACAGGAATGACATCACCATTTCAGCCAGAAGGCCAAGGCGTTGCACCTGCTGCGCCGGGAAAGGATGAGGCCGGGTATCGGTCACGCACAGCGTGCCGGGAATGAAGCCGTCAGGGTGCCTGAGCGGTACGCCGGCGTAAAAGCGGATAAAGGGCGCGCCGGTGGTCAGCGGATGGTGGACAAAATCCGGATCCAGCAGCGTGTCACAGACCACAAGTGGGCTACCGCTGTCGATAACGTGGCGACAGAACGCGTTCTGTCGCGAGGAAGTTTTCAGGCCGAAATTATGGGCAGCCATAATGGTCTGCTGTTCATCATCGACCACGGAAACGAAGCTCCCGGGAATACCCAGTCGCTGGGCGGCCAGTCTGACAAATTGCCCCAGAATTTCGTCGCGACCCTCGTCCGGGGCCTTCATCATCGTCAGCACGTCCGAAACGTGCCTCTCACTGGCATCTGAATTGTATGACATTGCTGTCCCCGGCCGGCGTGTTACGCCAGAAAAAGAGGAATATATAATAAAAACGGAGTGAATGATTTAATCACTGCAAGAGGGGGAAATAATCAAGTGCGGCTGAAGTTAGCTAACCATAAGCGGCCTGGATACTTACATTAAACTCTGTTAATTCTGCCAGTTAAAATACACCCGGATAAAAAATAACGCTAAAGTTACTGGTTGAGGGCATTATATTTCCCTTCGCGAGGGAATAAAATAACGTCAGGGTAATGTTGTGTTAATACAAATTACCAGCTGTAAGCGCTAAAATTCCCGGCTGGAACGTTTATATATTCAGCTATGGGCTTTTCATTATATATCCCGATGTAAATGAAAAAAACGCAGAGTATGCCGCAATATGATTGACAGCCTGCAGGCTCAGACCAGCGCGCCTTGACATTAACCGCTGCATTGTTAAGTTTACCTGATGAGGTGTGTTCGGAACCATTCACCTCCGGGTGATGGATGTGCAGGGTAAAGGGGGTATTTTGGGTAGAAACGCAACGTCAGCACCGATCACGGTGGCAGATAATGTCAGGGAACTGCGTAAGGCGGCCGGCCTCACGCAGGAGGAGGCCGCAGAGTCCTTCGGGTACAGCCTGCGCGTCTGGCAAACTAAAGAGATATCAGGTACGCTGCCCGCGCCCCTGCGTCAGAAAGAATACGAATATCTTCTGCTGCTGGCAGGGAGGCATCCTTACCTGACGCTTACTCCACGAAAATGAGAACCGTTCAGGAAAAGAGAGGATTACTCTATTTTTTGCAGGCGCTAAGGTTCAGGGATGCTCAGCTATCTGTATATTTCTGCAAGAAATGTGGCCGCATCAGGGCTCTTTTACGATGCGGTGCTGTCCCCCGCAGGCTATCTGCAGGTAATAGCCGGAGACCAGATCTTCTTTTACCCTCCCACGGGCGGCGTGACGCTCTGTATTTCACGTCCGTGGAATGGTGGTGAAGCGGTAGCCGGGAATGGTGGGATGCCCGCGATACAGGTACAGTCACGACGCTGCGTTAACGCGATTTATACTGCCGGCTTACGCACGGGCGGAAGCCATGCCGGAAGGCCGGGCGCGCGGGCGCGGCAGAACAGGATTTTCTATATGGCGTATCTGAGGGATCCCGCGGGCAATAAAATCGCTTTTTTCTGCAATACGGCCCCTGAAGGTGAAGGTCCCGTCTGACAGGGCGTTAACAGACGATGTCGAAAGGCACGGAAAATGATTTTTAACTGTCAGTGTTCGGGGCGGATTTTTTTGAAAAAAAGGGCCGGTCGCCGAGCCGAAAACCAGCGGCAGTTATATTTCATAAAAACGGTAAGCCAGAAATAAAAAAAACCGCTACACACGGGTTAAAGGAGCTTACTATGAGGCTACTTAAGCATATGACAAATCAGTGGTATGTCAATTTTTTCACGCTGCGCGGATGATTTCAGTTAAGTGACGCACGCGTGTTACCGCGCGATCCCTTCAGGCATGCGCAATAAGTCAGTACAACCTGAGTTATCCTGAGGTGAGTCTGGCGGCGTGTCACCATAATATTCCCTAAGTCTCTGACGGATCGGAAGGATATTTTTTTGAGCGGTGACCCTGCTTCATCTGCCGCTCGTGCCTGGCGTAATCTTCCCCGCATTCAGCGCAGCAGAAAGCCGTGCCGGCAACGACCGGTTCATCCCGGCACCAGAGGCATTTACCGTCCGGACTCTTCAGCGCGGGTTTTCGCGCGGAAAGGGCGTTTGAGATAAATGCAGCCTCAGTCTCCTGTGACAGATCTGCGTCGTCCATAGCTATTCTCCACTGTTGATTTTTTGACGTTACCTGAACGTGACCGCGGCCATTATTACCAGGCTGCGCTCACAAAGCTGAAATAGTGAGTTCGTGGCATCCATAAAACGGGATGCCTTCACCGCCAGCACAGCCCGTCAGGTATGCCCGACAACCACTCATCCAGACCGGCCTCCGGCAGCGGCCTGGCGAAGAAATATCCCTGCGCCTGATCGCACCCGAAACCGGTAAGCATTTTCGCCGTCTCCACGTCCTCCACGCCTTCGGCGAGCACCGTGTAATCGAGCTCTTTCAGCATCGCAATGATGCTGCGGGCAATAATACGCGAAGCTGTGTCGGACGATATTTCACTGATGAGCGTACGGTCAAGCTTGATGACGTCCAGCGGCATCCGTCGCAGATAACTGATGTTGCTGTAGCCGGTGCCGAAATCATCCAGCGAAATGCCAAAACCGCGCAGCCTGAGCATTTCCAGGCCCTGCAGGGCGGCCGGACTTTCAAGGATGCGTTCCGTCTCCAGGCATTCGATACCCAGCAGCGAGGTGGGAAGCCGTGCGTTAATCATTTTCGCTTCGAGCGCATCAGCAAATCCCTCGCGGGAAAAGTCCCGGCTGCTGATGTTAATCGTCAAGGGAAGTTGAATGCAACTGTGTTGCAGCCGGACAAGGCGCGCAATGGTGCGGTCCGTTACCCGCCTCGGTGGCGATGAGTTTATAGTTCTTTTATCCGGGGGAATTACTGAGGCGGCCGACACGGCTGAGAGGCTGATTACGGCAGTACAGACGCCATTCCACTATCAGAACTTGCCGGTGAGCGTGGGCGCCAGTACGGGCATCACCATCTTTCCAGAGCACGGGCAGGACCCCTCTTCGGTTATGTCAGCAGCCGACCTGGCACTTTACCGAGCAAAGGGCCGCGGCAAAGGTCAGTACGTACTTTTTATGCAGGCATTCCGCGAGGAGGAGCTGAACCGGCGGCGCTTTGAACGTGAGCTTGAAACTGCGGTACGCGAGCACCAGTTTGTGCTGCACTACCAGCCCCGTTACAGCGCGACAGGTGCGAGCATCATCGGGTGCGAGGCGTTAGTACGATGGCAACATCCTGTTCGCGGCTTGCTGCTGCCGGCTCAATTCATTGACCTGCTGATCAAAATCCCACTGTCAGTCACACTCGGCGAGTGGATCATCCGAAATGCACTCAGACAGGTCCGCCAGTGGCAGCTTCACCTCCCGTCACTGCGCGTCAGCATTAATCTGTTCCCCCGCCAGATTTCCACCACAGGCCTTGAGGAAATCCTGTACGACAGCGCAGGAGGGTTTGCGGATTATGTGGATTTTGAAATTGACGAATCGCTGCTGACGACACTTATCCAGGAGACCCCCGAGCGCTTTGAGGCGGTCAGGATGACGGGAGCCAGTTTTATCATTGACCATTACGGGCGCGCCGTGGGAGCGATAAGCATGCTCCGGCAGGGTTTCTTGTCTGGTCTTAAAATTGACAAGACTTTAACTCTCCAGCTGCATACCAGTATGCGGGTACGCATGATGTTCAGGGGCATTGCTGCTCTCGGTAAAAGTCTTGGTATCAACGTGTCAGCCGAAGGCGTGGAGGATAACGCACAGCGTAAATTTGTCACCCTGGCAGGCTGCGATATTATCCAGGGAAGTGGTCTGTGTCTCCCTCTGAGCGCTCAGGCTTTTGAGGCGCTCATCTGTGGCACGGAGAGTACGGATGTGGATGGCATTCTCCTTGCTGAAAGAGGGTATTATTATGCAACTACGCTTCGTTCATTTTAAAACAAGGAATACTGATGACATCGAAATGGCAGTGGTTAATCCATCAGTTAACCCGGAAGCTGTGGTTCCGCGCTTCGCTTTATGCAATTCTCGCGGTCGCTACGGCGCTGGTGTCCATCAGCCTCAAGTCATATATTCCCGATTCATTATCCGGATTGATTGGTGCCGGGGCGGTTGATAAAATTCTGGCGATCCTTGCATCCAGTATGCTGGCGGTTACGACTTTCTCACTGAACATAATGGTATCGGCCTACAGTGCTGCAAGCGCCAGCGTCACCCCGCGTGCTACCCGACTGTTGGTAGAGGACAGCACAACCCAAAACGTGCTGGCCACGTTCATCGGTTCTTTCCTGTTCAGCCTCGTGGGAATTGTTGCCCTGGGGATGGGGGGCATACGGTGAACAGGGCCGTGTTGTCTTATTCATTGTTACCCTGGCAGTGATTGTGTTGATTGTGCTTACTCTTCTGCGCTGGATACAGTATCTGGCGCATTTTGGGCGCATGGGCGAAACGACTGAACGGGTGGAGTTAGCAACGCACGCGGCACTCACACACCGACAGAATAACCCTTATCTTGGTGGTACCCCCTGGGGCCGGCACATCACCCTTCCGGGAAACCGCCGGCCTGTCCACAATAAAGAAATTGGCTATATTCAGCACATAGACATGCCCGCGCTGTCTGCGTATGCCTCCGCCATGGGTTGCGAAATTTATATACCGTGTCAGCCCGGGGCCTTTGTTGATCCCGCAACACCGCTGCTATGGCTGGTTCCCACGCCTGACACTTATGACGAGTCCCGTCTCATCAACTGCTTCACCGTAGACGCAGAGCGGTCCTTCGATCAGGATCCACGCTTCGGCCTGAGCGTACTGTCTGAAATCGCATCGCGGGCGCTGTCACCGGCGGTTAATGATCCGGGTACGGCCATTGATGTCATTGGGCGTGCCGTGAGGTTACTTGCCATCTGGGATACTCAATATCAGCAGTCGGCTGCGGTTGATTATCCTCAGCTTTTCATAAAACCACTCGAAACCCGGGATCTGCTTAATGACGTATTTAATCCCATCGCACGCGATGGCGCAGCCATTATTGAGGTGCAAATCCGTCTGCAGAAGGCATTAAAGACCCTGGAAAAAATGACCCCTCTTACCTATTCCATTCCTGCTCGCCAACAGTCTTGCCGTGCGCTGGAGCGAGCCAGGATGAGTCTTGGCCTGGAAAAGGAAATAAAATGTCTGGAACAGATAGTCTCAGGGAAAGAAGATGAATGTGCGTAGCGCTAATCCCCAGGACGTATGCGGGATAAATATAAATGCTGGACTGGCCGGCCCGACCCTGCCGGTCAGGCACGAACACAGTTCTGAACATGTTTGTAAACCGGCGAAATCAAATCAGTCTCCCGTCTTTGGTCTTTGGGGATGCTGATCAGGTCACGTCGGTGCAGATTATGCGTTCAGCAACGGTCAGAAGGTCTTTTCCGGTGATATCAGGTTGCTCAACCACTTCCAGTGCGGCATTGCCCGTACGGGTGACGAGCGCCCCTTTCCAGCCGGATGACATGGCACCAATAATGTCCCAGGTGTGAGCAGCCACCAGGCGCAGTGAGCTGGCGTCAACCTGGAGAAAATTGCACACGTCGCGGTAAACCTCAGGGGCTGGTTTGAAACGTTTGCTCTCCTCAACGGAAAACTGATGTTCGAAATAATGTGCCAGCCCTGATTTCTCAAGCACCTTCCTGCCCTCCTGTGCCGATGAATTAGTAAGGGATGTCAGGTGAAAACCTGCCGCTTTTAATAGTTCCAGGGCGGGGAGCACATCGGGATGCGGTGGAAGGGTTGCCATCAGCCCCCTGAACTCCTCAACGGTGCTCACGGCAAGTGTGACAGACCTGATGTCGGCAACCATCCGCAGTACGGCTATGGCGAGCTGACCAAATGGCGTGTAGCGACCACTGAGGGTGAGTGACTGCGAATAGATGATCAACTCAGAAAACCACTGGCGCATGATGCGTTCATCACCAAAATTCCTGTGGAAAAATGGATTCAGTACTTCTATATCCAACAGCGTTTCATTCACGTCAAATACGATAATCCGCTCGTTATTTTTCATTTTTGCTCCGGTATTTTTTCATTTGAGTGTAGGTGAGGGAGGGCAACTTGTTTCAAAGTTTCAACTTTATAAGGTCGCCATGGGTGCAGACTGTCTGACAGATATGAGCACGTAGGCAGGTTCAGGCTGAGCGGTAATGCTCTCCAGGCACGCCGCCCACGCGGATGCTGTGACCGCTCCAAGGGGGCCGTCTGGAAAGCGGAATCTATGGTCATTTCCGTTTTTGCAACACCGATTTTGACGATAAGTTGGCCTGCCTGAATCTATCCGGCGCCTGAATGGGATTTCCTTCCCGCGACTGATGAACCTCCAGAAAATATACGGCTTCAATGAGCCTTTTCGTTTTACAGGTTCCTCAACAGCCCGGTGGGTCGTTAGTATCATCAATATCAGCATTCGCAAAACCAGATGAGTGATTCGTTAAACCGGTGTATTTTTGCCGTGATGCTTCATAAGTTTGCTGTCGTGCCGTCTGTGCCCAGGCTATTCTGGCCAGCTGGTTTGCCGGATCACAAGTGACGACAAAGTTGCTTTTCCTGCACGGTAGATTCCTTACCCGATCGGACAATTTACCAGACTGGTGCTCCAGTTTTTGTATGAATACCCCGGCGCACTGAACCAACAAAGTTAGGATTTTTTTGTTGCCTCGATTACTAATTCCCAGCAAATGACCCTGACCCAAAATCCTGCTCCATTCATAAAACAGATGAAAGCGATGCTGAGATTTCTTTTGCAACTAATCCGGTCAAGCAGTAAAGGTTGCTAGTACACTGACAGCACATTCACCCGCCTTGCAAAAGGAACTCTCAGGCAGATGCTGAACATTATTGCGCTATTTCTCTGTATCACAGCAGTTCTCGCTTTCTTCAATCGTCGGTTCGTCGGCCTGCCATCAGCTATTGGGGTTATGGGTATTGCCTTAGGCTTGTCGTTGCTGAACATGGCTTCTGACACGCTCGGCTTCCATGCGTTGCATACCCTCGAGCAGTCGCTAGTTGAATCCATCGACTTCTCCGAGTTGCTTATGCAGGGTATGTTGTCCTTGCTGCTGTTTGCCGGTGCCCTGCATGTCGATTTGTCGCAACTGCGTACTTATCGGTGGCAGATCGCATCCCTGGCACTGGTGGGTACGATCGTGTCAACCCTGTTCATAGGCTTTGGTCTCTGGGGATTGTTGTCCCTGACAAGCCTGGATCTGCCACTGTCCTACTGTCTGATTTTTGGCGCACTCATATCGCCCACGGATCCTATTGCCGTGATGGGGATTCTGAAGTCTGCCGGTGCTCCCAAGAGCGTCGAGGTGGTGATTTCTGGAGAGTCTCTGTTCAACGATGGCGTCAGCGTCGTCCTGTTTTCGTTGATCCTGTCGATGATCGCCAGCGGTGAATCTCCCTCGGTTACTGGTGCATCAATGCTGCTTCTTAAGGAAGCCGGTGGTGGTGCCCTGATGGGTGTTGTTATCGGATATATTATCTATCAAATGCTCAAGAGCATCGACAGCTATCAAGAAGAAGTGCTCATCACTCTGGCCGCTGTGCTGGGTGGCTACGCACTGGCCACTCAATTGCACGTCTCCGGTCCTTTGGCGATGGTTGTCATGGGCCTGATTGTTGGAAACCAGGCGCGTTCCTATGCAATGTCCGATGAGACTGAAAGAAACGTCGACATGTTCTGGGAGTTGATTGATGAAATTCTGAATGCGGTGTTGTTTGTGCTGATCGGTCTCGAAGTGGTGTTGATCCAGTTCTCCTATCCCCTAATAACAACTGGGCTGATGGTCATCATGCTGACATTGTTGTCGCGCTTACTGACGGTTGGCGTTCCGATTGCGCTGCTCGGACAGCGATTTCGTTTACCTGAAGGTGCTTGGAGTGTATTGACATGGGGTGGCTTGCGCGGCGGCATATCAGTGGCGCTTGCCCTATCACTACCGCCCGGCGAGGCTCGCAATATTGTCGTCTCACTGACTTACCTGGTAGTGGTTTTTTCGATCTTGATCCAGGGAATGTCAATTGGCAAACTGGTCAAACGTGTGATCCCCTGTTCTGGTCCATAGGAATGCAGCACACATGTGGCCGATTAAGGTTTGTGTCATAACTGACCGGATTGTCAGTCATATTGATCACGGGGTTCGAGGGCCAAACGTGAAAATAATCACGCTAAAGAATTATCTGTTTAAAAGCCATTTTTTGGCTGCTTTCTTAGCTGTGATACCTGTAGATCAAAGTATCCTGATTGCCCGTAGGCTACATCAGAAACCTTCAGCTTCACCAAATTACAGCCCCGAAGTTTACTGTCCAGAGCCCTTTTAAACATCGTCAAATCGCCTTTTTCTCCTTAATGCCCGGGTCCGGAACGCATTTCCCGGATACGTGATTTCTGAAGCGGTTTTTTTTGGCCAATGATACGGCTGTTGTCAGAAAGTTTCGTAGACACGATCACTACTGAGGATATTCAAAGCCATGAGTGTGCTACATTGTTGAAGCTATTTTCTATGGGTTTTAGAGGTCCCAGCTAATGACGAATAAACAGGGTGTTTTGATTGTTAACCTTGGAACACCAAAAGAACCAACGGCGGTTGCGGTAAAGAAATTTTTATCAAAATTTCTGCACGACTACAGAGTAGTCGACTTACCGAGAATAATTTGGTGCCCCATTCTTCATGGCGTAATTATCCCCTTGCGCGCAAAGCGAGTGGCGAAATTATATTCTTCGATTTGGATGGACGAAGGCTCCCCCCTCATGGTTTACAGCCTCAGGCAAGCACGTGCGCTCGAAGAAGCGACAGGCATGCCCGTCGAGTTGGGAATGAGTTATGGGGAACCGGCAATAGGTGGCGCTATTGACAGGCTACTGAAGAAAGGCGTCGATAAAATAATCGTCATACCTTTGTATCCACAGTTTTCATCTTCTACCGTCTCTTCTGTCTGGGACAGCGTGAGCGGTCATCTGCAAACCATGAAGAACCGATATACTCCGGCTATAAACTTCGTCAATGACTATGCCGATCACCCTGCCTACATTGAGGCGTTAAGAACATCCGTCAGGACTTCTTTTGAGACTAACGGCGTTCCGGATGCATTGTTGGTTTCATATCATGGTATACCAGTCAGGTTTTGCAAAGAGGGTGACCGATACCAGCAAAGATGTGAGTTAACGACAAAATTACTCACTGAAGCCATCAATATGCCGTCATTGAAAATAGTCATGACGTTCCAGTCCAGATTTGGCAGAGAGCCATGGTTAATGCCTTTTACCGATGAGACAATTAAAAATCTGCCGAACCAGGGAGTAAAAAACCTGCATGTAATCAGCCCGGGTTTTGCATCAGACTGTTTAGAAACACTTGAAGAACTTGATGAACAGAACAGAGAGATCTTTATGCATGCAGGAGGTACCTCGTTTACTTACATACCTGCGCTCAATGATAAGCCGGTTCATATCGAGATGCTGCGACAACTGGTGAACGGTAATCGATTTCAGTCATGATGTTCACACACTTCTGAGCAAGGCCGTTGCGGAAGTCATTATTATCAGTGAAAGCTGAAATGGGCTTCATTAGGCTAATTCGGTCAGGATTTCTTATTATTCTGACCAGCTTATCCCCATCAGAAATTCCCCCTCTGTCAAAAACACCATAACCATACTCATTTCTTACGTCTCCATCAGACATAATCGGAACGGCGCACCGTTATTATTCCAGATATGAACAAGGTCTACCCATTCCTGGAATGCCGGTACTCAGTCTGTTTTCTCCAAACAGCGTAAACACGCCATTGAAGCGTATCGCTGTACATCCCAGGAAAGGACAGAATGCGTGATTAAGGTGAGGAGCAGCCCTACGGCACTGACCTCACCGTGAGGCTGCTGATTAAGAGGCCGGGGCAGTGTCCAATCTCAATCATTGATTTCACTACACTTGTATTGATTTGCTGCTTTGTCCCGTTCGCATCGGTATACGCAATCAGACCGGTCTTAGCATCTTCATGCGGTTTTCCGTCACTGACTTCCAGCCTGCCATGCTGATGGGCATTTCTTTTCGTCACGCGCCTGATAAAATCACAAGCCCTTTTGATGACTGTCATTTATCTTCATTTGATAAATCCCGTCCACTTCTAGCTTTTAGCCACCTGAAGGATATCTGGCGGCCTCGACCACGTTCAGAAGCCGGGTGTGCGGGCTTGCTTGCTGTTTATCAATTTAATACGCGCATTCGTCCATGAGGGATCATTCAATTCCAGGGACGTGCCTGATAATTTCAGAACCGGTTGCTCTGGACTGGGGCCGCATGCCATTGTTGCCATCTTGCCGGGAGTGTTGCACCAGACCATCGGTGTGTAAGGCGCGTTTGACTGGACACCGTATTTTTTAACGGCGGCAGTAGCCATGGCATTTTTATTCTCAGTGGAGTAGGGCACCTCGTAAGAAATCTGGGACACAACCAGCGCATGGTTTGGATCTGGTGGAACACGGCCTTCAAAGTGCACAAGCAGCTTGACGCCATCTTTTTCGTAAGAAACATACTGTGGCTGCTTATCGCCTGTTACCACATTTACAGCTTGGTATTTATCAACGTCGAGCGATGCTGCTGGCACATGAAAGTGCTCAGTGATGGCCTTTACGGACTCACCATAATCCATGCCGGTTTTTACGCCGGCAATATCAAATTTGGTTACATCATCAGCACGCAGGTTAGCCCCCTTGGCCAGAGGTACAGCCATCATTGAAACTAAAAGTAGAGAAGCACAGCGCTTATACATATCGAATCCTTATTCTTAAAAGGTAAAAGCTCTGGAGATTTATCACCTGTCTTTCGAATTTTGAACTGCCTTACAATACCTATATGGTTATGAATAACAAGGATTTATAAACCAATACCTGCTGCTGGCACGGAACAGACATGCTGATGTGACTGGTCCGCTTTGAGCGAGGAGCGGGCGTTAGAAATATGATGGCATGGGTAATTCTGCCACGTTAAACATGTCGATGCAGGTATCCAGTTTCCGTAATTACAGACCCTGACCGGAAAAGTATGTTTCAGGCAATGATCCTCGTCTTGAGAACTTTCGTTCTTATTGATATCAGTGACCTGCTTATGCAAAGGGCAGAGGATGTCAGTAATGTTCTTGTCAATTGGATAGATTTATAAGCGCACGGGGGGTCTGTACCCATAATAGATATGGACCTCTGTCAGCATACTGATTTAGTTTTCGAAGCATGCTGACAGAGTCGCCCGCGAACTTGGCTTCAGCGAAGCTTTTCCAGGAGCTGTTCGGCTCCTTTATCTATACCTGTTTCAGCAGCACTCAGGGAACCCAATGTGGCTGCCACGTTCATCGCATTAGGGAACTGTTCCGCAACGTAGGCAAGCAGGAGCTCGTGCGTTTGTGCATCTTCAACTTCAACCGCGTAATTTACGTATCCACTCATCAAACCCCGCCCCCCGCGCACAGACTGAACAATATTATAAGGGCCGCCTGCAAGGTCAAATTTGGTAAATGTGCCAATTACCTGGGGCGTTGTATCTGCGCCTGTCAGCGTCAGTTTCAGCCTGAGGGAAGGGCCGCTGGCGGAAGAGGCCGGCGCTGTGAATTTCGCGGCGAGAACTTCCCCAAACTTCTTATGCATGTAGTTTGCCAGTCTG
Source organism: Erwinia billingiae Eb661 (assembly GCF_000196615.1). Taxonomy (NCBI): domain Bacteria; kingdom Pseudomonadati; phylum Pseudomonadota; class Gammaproteobacteria; order Enterobacterales; family Erwiniaceae; genus Erwinia; species Erwinia billingiae. The sequence goes on along the minus strand of NC_014305.1, from coordinate 16,286 downwards.
CGACGATCGTCCTGTGAAAGTTCATTAAACTGTGCGTCACTGCCGGTATAAATCGCGATAGGTTCAATGCTGATGCCCCTGTATTTGCTCCAGTCCGGTGAAGTTGCATAACAAAAGGGGACGCGATCGCTGTCATCTGAAGTATTGGGTGACATACGTGCTGATGACGGTATGCCTGAATATTTAACGGGTGAAGTTGAAGTGCAGCCTGAGGCAGCTATTGCCGCCACAATGAGAAGACTGCAATTAAAACATCGTAAAATCATTGACATACTAATTCCCCAAAAATTAAACTAAATTGAACTGTACGGTGTAGTTAAGATCGCTTAGCATGTGTGTGTCAAGAAGATGTTTCATTAAGTGTCATAGTTCATGGGGGATACAAATGCGTAAAGCTGAAATGTATGTTCAGGCGTGCGGAAGTCGATGTCATGAGATAAAACGCTCGACCGCGATACCTTCCTGCAAATATCAGGAATTCCGGCAACATAGTCCGTGTGATGAACAGACCAGTTCAAAGCAAGCCGTGAACGTACACAACTGTATACTGCCGTTCCGTTTTGCGGGCCTCCCCATAAAAAGAAAACTTATCCGTATGATGTTACTGCTCGAACGGGAGCAACTACAGTCAGAAAAGCATTCCACCGCGGGAACGTCATTCAGTCTTGTTAAAGATTACATTTATTCTCTGATGAACACGGCTGTATCACGCGGCGAACTCCGTTACCGCCCGCCTGAAGAAATGGTGGGTTGCTACCTATCACTTACGGAAGAATTATCAGCAGCTTGCACCACCTCGCGCTCCCGGTACGTATGCCTTCGAAGAGAAGTTAGACGAAGGATCGAGATTTTCCTAGAAAAATATGCAGCTGGAGGCGGGTTATGAAAGTACTGATTGCCAGAATCATTCTGTCACTCCTTCTGATATTCAGTGGCGCGATGACCTCTTTTTCTGTTTATGTCGGTTGACGCCTTGATACCGTGAATGCAACCCTCTTACTGCACCAGGAGTCATTCTGATGTCTGACAGGCTGATGACTGTAATGATGTCTGACAGGCTGATGACTGTAATAAAGTTGATTTCGTTCCGGGACTGGCTCCCTGTGATAGAGGGGGGCGGATTAGCATTCCTCATGCTCGCCAGGATCGCTGGCAACATCAGGGAAATATTTTACGTCAGGGGATTATGGGAAAGTCAGGGCCGGTACTATTCGTTCCGGCGATGGCGTGCGCGTCCGGCCGCGGTCCTGTTAATACTTATTGTTGAAAGTATGGCCGTTCTCATCATTGGTGCGCTGACTGTCACCGTTCTCGCCGGCGGAGCGCTTGATTATGATTGGTATGCAGGGTGGCGGGAGTGAAAGCGTTATAAAGACATCACTCCTCCGGCAACAATCCGCTTGATGCCTTATGAAGGTGAAACTGAAACCCATGCCGACCTGTTATATAAATTGCACGGAATGTGCCCCGATAGACGGGTCAGTTCAATGCGTTACGGACATAACCTTGGCTGAGATATGATGATGAACGGGGCATTAGCTGAGTGATGTGATATATACAAGCTTCAGGTGGCAGGAAATCAGCATGCGCTGCCCAGGGTGTAAAGAGAAGTCACTGATTATCCTGCCTGTTGCAGAAATATCCCCCGCAGGGGCGCTGCGCTGCATTATCGGTATTGTGATTGCAGGCATCATGAGTAAAAAATTCATTATCAGGCCCGCCTTTTGGCGGGCTTTGACGGGTCAGATATTGCTGCCGATTGAAAGACAACCTGTAAGCATCATCAGGGCTGATCCGGTAATAAAAATGACGATAAAACGCATATAACATCCTCAGAATAAAGATACACAACCGCTAAGCAACAGAGATCCAAGCGCGAGGCCGGTAAATATCAGAATACGACGGGACATAGTGATAACCTCAACATAAGTGAACTGTACGGTTTAGTTTATATTCAATTCACGTTATGTCAATCAGATACTGTGCTAACGGAGAACGATGTTTCGTTTATGATGCTGCCCTGCCCTGCACCTTTCACGAACAACTCAACAGCACCGGTCACCATCATGCTCACTTCTGCTTCAGTATAAGCAGGTATATTTCGTTTAAACAGCAGTTCATCGGCTTCAGCCTTCACCAGGGCAGAAAACTGTCTCGCCCTCAGGACAGGGATGCTATCGGTCAGGTCTCCATTATCAATATGGTACGCCATGACTTCGGTCAGAGCATTCATACTCTCACGTACACCGGATTCGTAAAAAAGCTCACCGATATCTGAATGTCCGGCCTCCCCGACCACCATCCGGAAAAGTTGCAGGGCCTTCCAGTCCGACATCATTACCCCCAGCATTCCTTCTCCAAAACGCTGTAACTTTTCGGACAACGTGAAGGTATCGCTCTCTGTGGCTTTTAGCTCACTGGCTGCGCCAGTGAGATAGTTAGTGCTGTAAGTGCGGACTACCATCTCAAAGAGACTCTCTTTGGAGGAAAAATAGTTGTAGAGAGTGGCTTTGGAGCAGCCTGCTTTCTTGGCAATGCCGTCCATGGAGGCCCGCTCGTAACCCTGGTCAAGAAATACGGATGAAGCGGAGTCAAGGATCTCAGTTCTTTTCTGTTCTGTCAGCGTGCGCATCAGTCTCTCCTTTATCAGGATGAGGATTATAACAAAACCACATAGTTCATTAAAGTTGGTTGAAATGGTTCTTGGTGTTTAGGCTGAAAAGCTGCAGGGGATATCCACTGTGTCGATATGCGAACGTGGTGTTTAATGAGTTCCCCTAACGGGCGTTTATCAGTCCGGGAAGGTGATTTTCTGCTACTGAAAGTTATGCCACATGGTCAGCGATTTAAGCTTCTGGAGCATCTCTGTCATACCGGTCACACACTGAATGTGTTATATGGTTTTGTCACTGACTGAATAATCAACCCGATAGTCTTTTAGCCGCTACGCATCATCGGTATTTGAACCCGCACCAAATCCCGGTATATTTTCTGCAGAAATAAGCACCGGGATCAAATCCCGGCCTCGCGAATGTCATGCGCGTTAATGGCACCGATTACCCGTCCTGTTTCAGATGTCACAGGCGCTGCAGATATCTTACGCTTGTGGAAAAAATCCAGCGCTTCGGCTGCGAGTTGATTAGCTGAAAGGGTAAAGCCGGGCGAGGTCATCGCATCCGCTACCGGAGCGCTGAGTGTGCCACCTCTAAGCAACCATCGGCGCAGATCGCCGTCAGTAAAAACACCTGACAGCCGGTGCATTTCGTCTTTAACGGCAACAAGGCCCAGCCCCGTACGAGTCAGTTCAAACATTGCGTCATGGACGGTGACAGTCTCGAACACCTGCGGGATTTTTGCTTCAGTACGCATAAGATGGGGTCCGCTTGGAAAACGGAAAATATCCTACGCTAAGACTGTTTTTTGTACAGACCACTATCTACTGAGCGTAACGAGCGGTATTTACCCTGTCCCAGCTTGAGGTTTGTTCGCCAGACGTAATCCCCGCTCAGATTGATATGTTCCCACCCCAGCGGGGACAGATGAGAAATCAGTTGCTCATTAATCGGGATCCCTTTTCGTCTCAGGGAATCTATGGCTCTTTCTATATATACCGTATTCCACAGTGAGATCGCCGCAATCAGTAATGTCAGACCACTGGCACGATAGCTCTGATTCTCCAGTCCCCGATCTCTGATTTCACCCAGCCGGTGCATAAAGAGCGCTCGCGCAAGGGCATTGCGGGCCTCACCTTTATTCAGCCCCGCCTGTACGCGTCGGCGCAGTGATGGATCGCGAAACCAGTCCAGCATAAACAGTGCACGTTCGATACGCCCAATTTCCCTCAATGCCTTTGCAAGGCCATTTTGTTTAGGGTAACTGGCCAGCTTTTTCATCATCAGCGATGCGGTAACTGTCCCCTGTTTTATCGAGCTTGCGAGGCGAAGTACTTCATTCCAGTGTGTCTCAATGTCTTTAAGATTCAAAGGGGTTGTGGATATCACAGACTGAAGTCCAGGATACCACTCAGCCTTTCCATGAATAAAAATCCGCTTGTCGTGAAGATCCCGGATCCTTGGCGCAAAAGCGAATCCGAGCAGATGCATCAGCGCGAAAACATGCTCAGTGAAACCTGCGGTGTCGGTGTAATGTTCTGTAATTTCCAGATCACTTTCGTGATACAGCAGACCATCAAGTACGTGGGTGGAGTCCCGCACGCGGCTGATCACTTTGGTATAAAAAGGGCTGTACTGGTCCGAAATATGCGTGTAAATCTGCACGCCTGGCTCCTGACCGTATTTCAGATTGACCTGGCCGGCATAACGCCCGTGGCTACCTACCCGAAAATTCTGCCCGTCGGATGAAGACGTTGTGCCATCGCCCCAGAATGCCGCCAGAGGCCGTTTTTTTTGTGCATTAACCAGCTCAGCCAGCGCGGCTGAATATGTTTCATCCCTGATGTACCAGGCCTGAATGCCCTCGAGTGACGACTTTGTTGTTCCCGGACAGGATTCGGCCATTTTTGTCAGTCCCAGGTTGATCCCATCGGCCAGGATGGTGGTCAGTAACAATTTTCTGTCTTTCGGCCTGACGTTATTATTTTTGAGATGCGTGAAATGTTGGGTAAAACCGGTCCAGCCGTCCACTTCATCCAGCATTTCCGTAATTTTAGGGTGAGGCAACATACCGTAAACCAGATCGGCAAAAGGGGATGCTGCTGAAGGGACACTGTTATCCAGCGGGGTAATTTTCACACCTTTATCCGATATATCAACATCAGGCAAATCACCGGCCAGCGCCATCGCATTCACTTCCTCCAAGCGCGATGCCAGAAGCGTCATACGACTCTTGATGTATTTATGGCAATCGGTCGGAATGGCAAGGGGTAACTGATTATCCAGGAGTGATTTTTCAAAATCGCCTGACGGGATCAGATAATCATCGAAATTCCTGTAGCGGCGCGACCCCTTTACCCAGATATCGCCAGAACGTAATGCTCCCTTAAGCTCGTTCAGTACGCAAAATTCGTAATATTTGCGGTCAATGCCGGTGGGAGTGATCACGACCTTTCTCCAGCTCTCAGGAATAAACCCGGTTGGCGCGGATGGCGGAACTTTTCGGAGTTGTTTCCGATACATCTCACTGACGGTATCCAGCGCGTCACTGAGTTGTATTGCGGCAGGCGCAGCCCTGAACTGCAACGCTGAGAGCATCCGGGGGGCGTATTTACGCAGAATACTGTATTTTTCTGTGATTAGATGAAGCGGGTCGAAGTTGTCCTTACGTGACAGGAACCGCGTTTCCTCCACGCTGTTGATGAATTCCTGCCAGGGAAGGACATCTTCTATTGCGGCCCAGGGATCTTCACCGGATTCTCTGGCGTTAAGTAATGCCTGCCCGACGGTAACGTACTGCTTCAGCTTGCTCTGAATAAGCTTTCCCGTTTGCTGAAGCCGTTCGGCCTGCGTGCGTTTTGCCCTGCTGAACAAACTGCCAAGAATGCGCTCGTGCAGATCAATAACTTCGTCAGTCAGGGTGGCTCGGGCTTCCGATATGATACAAACCAGCGAAGCATAACGGCGAACATCCGTGAATTTAGCCAGGTCCCGGCTACTCATTTTCCTGCCTTCGCGTGCCAGTTTCAGTAGCCGGTTCTGGTGAACGGAAAGCGCAATGCTGTCAGGAAGTGCCAGGGACTCAATCGCATTTAACCGATCGATATGTTGCAGGACATTTTTACCATTAATTTTCCCCGGAGGCTGGAGTAGCCAGGCCAGCCGTGAAGGTTGTTCGCCCTCAGAGACCAGCAGACGGTCCAGTGCCACTTTTTGCTGCGGTTCAAGCGGCGAGGTAAGCGCAGAAAAAACCGCCCTGTCGGCAAGCGTTGTTGCTTCAGCAAGGGTTCGCTCGATGACATCTATAGAAGGGAAAATAACATTATTAGTGTGGAGCCAGGAGAGCATTTCTTCCGCAAGTAAAAAGCCTCTGTCTGTCCGCATGGCATGGGGATAAAGGTGGCGAATGCAGGTTTTTTGTAGCGCCCGATTGAAGGGGGATAATTCCAGGTAGCGGTAGAGTTCAGCCAGATGTTCCCAGCGGGTGACCTCTCTTGATGCATACTCGGCCCACAAATCAGGATTAAGTTTCAAATGAGCCGCAAGCCGGGAAACAACCCCGTCGTTAGGGGACATACTTTTGTCGGGAGGAAACCCCGGCCCTCGCAAATAGCAGAGTAAAACAGCAAAACCCAGGCGGTTTGCGGGTCTGCGGTGTTTATTAATCAGAGCGAGGTCATGTTCACCCAAAAAACACATGCGCGTCAGAAGAACGTCATCATCCGGTACAACCAGCAAGCGTTCTTTCTCTTCACTGCTGAGTATTTGTCTCCGTGGCATAAATGCTTCCTATGCATATAGTTTATTTGAGTTATCGCTTTACACTGACCGAAACCGGTCGGTTTCGGGCACAGAAACAACACATCGCTGTATCTTCAGGCAGTTGCTGACACACGGCGCTTTAAAAACAGCCTTAGCGCAGGATATTTACCCTTTTCCAAGCGGACCCCAAGTTGGCTATCCACACACTAATCACAATTAAGCGGGCCTGATTTTATTAACACATCTGAACATTAAGTTATAATCAGTGCCGAAAATTAATAAGCTCGGAAGATTACTATGGCTATAACTTGTCATTTTTCCCTTAACGGTATGCCAATGTCTCTGCTTACCTGTTGCGGTATTGGCAGGTTCCCTGCGTTCTCTGGTCAGAAGCAAGGGCGCAACAATTCCAGCCTCACCACCGTAAAAAATATTGGCCCTATTCCCCAAGGGCGCTACTACATTGTAGGCCGTGAGTCTGGCGGGCGGTTGGGTGATGTGCGGGAAACTATTTTGAAATATGGTTACGGCACTGACCGGCGCGACTGGTTTGCTCTTTACAGGGCGGACGGTAAAATTGACGACTGGACGTTTATTAACGGGATTAAACGCGGTAATTTCCGTCTCCACCCGATCGGGCCTATGGGACTAAGTGAGGGGTGTATTACCCTGAACCACATTACGGATTTTGAGTATCTACGCCGTCAGCTTCTCAAAACCAGTATGATCACTGTGCCCGGCTCACAGATGAAAGCCTATGGCACAATACAGGTGGATTAATGATGAAAAAATGGAGTTTACACGTACTGGCTTTCATTGCTCTGCTGATAGTAATGAATTATGCCGTTGCCTGGGTCGTTCGTCTTACTGCACCAAATTTTACCGAGACTCTTGCTGGCTGGTTTAACAGCTCTGGTGTGGAGGATACGGCAGACCTGTTAATCGATTTCACTTTTCTAACCGCATTACTGCTGACAGTTATAATTATGGGCTTGCTCAGGTTGCGCCGCGGCCGATGAACCTCCCCGGACTACCATTTAGGAGGCCCATAGGATCAGGTAAAACTGGTCGGTTTGGGAAACAACTGTGCGGCCCTCAACAACCGTTATCTTCAACAGCTCTCTCCACCTGCTCAATGGCGAGACGCAACGGCAGATACTCGCCGCCGGGCAGGCCTGAAAAAACGGCCTCCAGATTTCTCAGCTCAGCAAGCAGTGCCGGAGCTGTCGTTTCCTCACCGCGCAGCGCCATCCTGAAGCAGCAGTTTCCCACCAGGCAACACGCCATGTGCCAGACGTTGTAAGTATCCCAGCTTTAGTTCCACACACTTTTTGAGATTTCCGGTTTCTCAGCCATCAGCCGGTATTCTTCCGATGTCAGGTTATTCAGGGATTCATGGGGCCGCTCACTGTTGTATTCATTCAGCCAGCGCTCTGTGATTTCCCGTGCTTCGTTCAGCGTTCTGAACAGGTAAAAATCCAGTATTTCTGTCCGGTACGTCCTGTTAAACCTCTCAATAAACGCGTTCTGTGTCGGCTTACCCGGCTTGATAAACTCCAGCATCACACCATGGTCTTCAGCCCATTGCGCCAGAGCCAGTGATATCAGTTCCGGGCCGTTATCCATCCGCATCTTCAGCGGATATCCGCGATTCGCCACTATCCTGTCCAGAACCCGCACCATTCGTTGCGCAGGAATATTCAGATCGATTTCTATCGCAAGGGCCTCGCGGTTAAAATCATCCACCACGTTGAAGGTCCGAAAACGCCGACCACAGACCAGCGCGTCGTGCATAAAATCGATAGACCAGCTCTGATTGAGCGCTTCCGGCGTTGCCAGCGGAGCCGGATTGCGCACCGGAAGACGTTGCTTACGGTTGCGTCGAAAATTCAGTTTCAGCAGACAGTAAATCCGGTGTACGCGCTTGTGGTTCCAGACGTGCCCCTGCCTGCGCAGCACCTGAAAAAGCTTTTTAAAGCCGTAGCGGGGATAGCGCTCTGCCAACCCGGTCAGCACCTGGATCACCGCTTCATCACGCCGGGTATCGGGCTGGTAACAATACACCGTCCTGCTCAGCGATAACGTCCTGCATGCCTGGCGTATGCTCATCGTAAACTGCGCGGTCAGATAGTTGACGAGCTCACGCTTTATCGCTGGTTTTAAAGCTTTTTTTCGATGACATCTTTCAGCGTCCGGCATTCAAGACTGAGATCGGCAAACATTTGTTTGAGACGGCGATTTTCGTCCTCAAGATCCTTCATCTTTTTGATATCAGAGGCTTCCATCCCGCCGTACTTTGCTTTCCAGTTGTAGTACGAGGCCTCAGATATTCCCGCTTCGCGGCAGACATCTTTGACGGTGCGTCCGGCTTCGACGGATTTCAGAACGGCGATGATTTGGTGTTCAGTGAATCGGGCTTTTCGCATGGTGATCTCCTCGAAGGACAAAATCAGTATGTCGGAAGATCTCTAAAAGTGAATGGTCCGGTTAAGCGGGATACTTACAGGAGCATCTGGGAGCCGGAAACATCAATGTGAAGGTGGCAAAGCCAACAAGTGTCCCGTTTTTCCATGCTCCAAGCACGGTCACGCCTGAATACAAAGAGAAAACCTTATGAGTCAGGTAAGATAATATTTCATCATAGCTGGCGGCCTCACGGCCAAAGTAATACGACTCCATTTCGAAAAATACTGTCGTCAGTTCCGGAAAGTGCGATACCTCACATATAGCTATTTTCATATTATTCCCTTAAATTTCTAATCAGCCATACACTAGATTTTAACATTCGAGTTCTAAAGCACATCCATCGAAATTTCTTGAGTCGACAACGTACACCTGTGGCATTAAGCCGCCTAAGAATTTCGCACAGCTTTGAGCAAGGGCCCGACATCGTTTTTACTGAGGTAGGTCTGACCAGGAAGGCCGGGGGCAACGCATAAAGAAATTTTCATCATTTTAAAAGCCATTTTTTGGCTGCTTTCTTAGCTGTGATACCTTTAGATAAAAGTATCATCAATCACCCCTGCACTGTCCAGTCGGTCATTAATAAGTCTGGCTTCAAGTTTGAAGCCGCTTTTCAAAGCAACAGATTGACTACGCTCATTACGTCCGGCAGTACGGATTTCGATTTTCTTGGCTTTGAAAAAAACTGATGCAATGTTCGTGACCATTTTGCATGCCTCAGTCATTATGCCTCTGCCCATTGCATCAGTCGCAAGCCAGTAGCCAATCTCATAATAAGGGATTGATACGTTGCGAATAAAAATACTGATGCATCCCAGTAGCGTATTGCTCTCACGACAAATGATAAGAAAAATATATTCATGTGAATCATTAATAAAATTATCTAACGCCTCACCCATCTTCTTTTTCACAGTTTCAAGCGAATGAAAGCCCGGAGACCAGAGTAAAAACTCATGATGGAGGGGGCAAAATTCGTTTTTCTTACGCTGCATTTCTTCTACGCGACTCATAGAAGGCGCGATGAGCTCAAACCGTTCATGCTGAAGAAAAGGTGTGGGGATTTCATCAATATGCATCGCTACGCGTCCTTTCCATCTATTAAAATTTAACATATATTACATATTATGGGAGGTTACATCCACTTTATATAACATTATAATTATTCAATAACTTAACTATCATCTATTGGATTTTAATCAATATTCATACAGTGATTTAATCTATATTTTTTACGCAACACGCATTAATTGTGAATGTCCCGTTATGGCACGAGGCTGCCACAGGCTAGGATCCGAGGACAGCCATGGGCGAAAAGGCGGACATTGTATTGGGGCCGGATACGTACGCCAAGAGCGTAAATATATGATTTTAAGTCTATAAAATCGTGGCGTTGTCGGCAATGTCTGCGCTGGCTTGATTACCGAGTTTATTTCACCGGAATGAAGAAAACCGCATGGATACTGACTCCAATAGCAAAAGTAAACGAAACCATCTCTTTCTTTACTCCACTTATTTGCTCAAAAAATGCACTTAGCGTACGATCTCTTTCGGTTGGACTTCAAACCCCGAAGCTATTGTACGTGGCAGTCAGCGCGTCTGTATTGATACTTTCAGTTTTCAGGCGCGGGAGTTCTATGAGAACAAGGTTACAGACTGCAAATGGCGCCGGAGCAGATGCCGTCAAGCAGCTGGAATCTCCCGGCTGGGCGCTTTCCAACAGTAATTAATGCAGCACACACGCAGTACATGAGGATTCTGAGAACTGCCGGCGTGCAGAATGACAGGAAAACCAGCCTGATGAAACAGATTCAAAGGAAGAACTATGTTTTGCAAACACTACACCGTTGACCCGAACCATGTTGATTTTCAAGGCGTGGTTGATGGTCTTTACTACCCCTTCTATCTGGAGTGGGCTCGCCATGCTTATATGGCAGAGGCGCTGGGACTGAATCTCGAAGAGGAGTTTAAACAGGGGCGTATTCATATGTTGCTGGAGTACACCCTCAGCTTCAAGAAAAGCCTGAAGGCAGGAGACGAGCTGATGGTGACCTGTCAGCCGGTAAAAAACGAAAAACGCAGCCGGGTAAATTTTTTCCAGCAGATTCTGGTTAACGATTTGGTGTATGCCGAAGCAACCTTCACTGCCACCTGTCTGACCAATGGCCGCCCCGGTGTTCCTCCGGTCCTTGCGGCAGTCCTGGAATAATCTGTCCTTTATGCAGGCGCATCCGCGCCTGTTTTCACATTATTTATAAATGGGGTTCTGGCTTAGAACCCCGTTAACGTGAGTTGTCATTCTACTGAGAGTCAGACTCTTTTTTCACGGGATGAGGATCATCTACGGGATTTTTCCCCGAAATATTGCTGACAGGCCTGTACTCAAGGGTGGCAATCCCGTTTTTATCACCTGATATCCTGCGGATGCGCTTTTTGTCCCGTGCCGGCCACCAGATGAAAACATCAGACAACAGTTCAAGTATATTAAGCATCCAGGAATACTCCCCTCAGAGGACCGCAGGTTATGCCATGCAGGGGCTCTTCAGGTTACCTGCAATGCATAATCGTAACTTTACGATGCGAACAAACGAAGCTTTGCGGCGCCGGACATACGCTACCGTTCAGTGAAAATTCCGGTTGCCGGGCAGCCAATGGCAGGAAAACATCGGAGCCCGACCCGGGCCGCCTTCATTGCACTAACCACTATCCTGATGAGCTGACCACGTCCGAAGGCTATGCCGGGGGGGTGCCAGGAAACAAATACTGGTTAAGAAGGGAATGCCTGCAGCATTACGGCTACCGCTGCCGGGGATGCGGGTTCAGTTTCGAAGACGTCTACTGGGAACCGGGCAGCGGCTTCATCCATGTCCATCATATAAAGCCGTTGCACACCGTGGGTAATGGCTACCGGCTGAATGCCATCAACGACCTGATACCCCTTTGCCCTAACTGCCATGCCATGGTTCACAGAACCAGCCCGGTGATGGATATCGAGACCCTTCGCGCCTTCCACAGCAAACGTTACCTTCCTGAAACCGGTAGCTGATGGCTTACCGGGAAGGGAAAGGCGGCATGTCCTCCCCTGACTCCGGCGGGCTCCAGTACCACCAACCCGCCGGCGTGTAATTACGGTTGTAATACTCTTTTTTCTTTTCCCGCCGCACGATGTATTCCAGCGTGGCCATACCGAAAACTTCCATCGGCACCGGCCGTGATGAGCGTGTATCGGTGAGAAGGAAATCCGGGAAAGTGTCCTCATCCCGCGCGTCATAGCGCAGCGGCTTGATAAAGCTCCGCTTCTGCGAACGCAGCGCTTCTTCCACCCGTTTTTCATAAGACGACTCAAAGGGTACCCATTCCTTACTCACCGCCATCAGGGCTATGCGCAGAACCCTGGTCCGGTAATTCCGCGATGCGACGTCCCACGCAGGCGTCTCCGCCAGCACTATTGCCACCACGTCGTCACCACGCTGCCATGCGGCGAATGCACGCGGGTAATGCACGGCCAGCCGGTTGAAGCGTCCCCGGCTGATTAGCATCTCCGGCAGCCCCCAGAAATCACGTACCGGCAGGGCGCCGGTATTGAAAGACGCGTCCTCCTTCCGCCATTTGCGCAGGCGGGTAATGATGACCGGCCGCTGATGCTCCCGGATGACGCTTTTCACCGTTTCCCTGTTCGCCAGCGCCTGCTCCGAATCTTTAACTGCGCCGGCCAGAAGGACGTCGCTGAGCCGGGTGCCCCGCACCAGGATATTATCCGACTGTGCCCTGAGCCAGCCGTGTACGCTGCCGGTAAAACGCTTGCCGGCGAACCAGGGATACCACCTGTTCAGGCTGCTCATGTCCCACAGCAGGTGCAGCAGACCTGCCAGCTTCATGTCCGGCTGTCCACCGCCAGCAATCAGCGCCGGACGCGGGGGGCGAACCGGCGCGTCGCTCTTCGCCGACGGTTCACGCTGACGCAGCCCGACGGCAAGCACCACGTTTACCGTGCCGTCGTCATTCTCACGGATAACGGTGCCCCCATAAACGGCTTTCGAAAAGTCATTAATAACAGAATGAAAAACGCAGTCGGGGGCATGTTCAGCGCCGGTGAGCGGCTTTTTAACCGGCGAGTAATAGCCGGTACTGGTGGTGTGACGGATGGTCAGCGCCTTCAGACCGCTGCCCGGACATCCGCATTTGCCCCACGCATCGCCATGCAGGTCCTTAAGCAGGTCCTGCCAGCGGCTGCCACTCTCCCGGACCTGCTCTTCCGGCGTGAATGCCCGGCTGATGCCGTCCTGAAGAAAGGTGATGCTGTATCTTTTTTTCATACGCTGACTCTGCTGCTCATAAGGCCTGACCCAGTTAAGGACATGCCTGCTATGCCTTCAGAAAGGCCTGTTAATATAACCATCGTCCCGATTTTGCTGAGGCAACCAGCATGTTTATCGTAAGTGGCCTTGCATCCCGCCTGTTTCGCGGATAATAAAGGCTGAGATCGACATCATCCAGCTGCAGGTCAAAAGCGGAAAACACCTCCCCAAGGAGTTCGGCAGCGTCTTCAGGATCCATATTCATGTCACCGTTGAGCGACGTCACTGCGGAAATATCCTTCCTTTTAAGCGTCAGAAGGGACCTTCCGTTCCACGGTTCAATGATTTCCAGTATCCGGCGTTCCGTTTCATCTACCATATCTTGTCATTCCCCCGGGCAATGGCGTTGTAGTGCGTTATCGTTTTAAAGGTAATTTCCGCTACGTCCTTCGACAGGAGTACCCAGCCCACCACCGGTATTGCCCGGCCGGTAAATGTGCTGATCTTCCTGGTCATATGCAGCCTCAGAGAGGAAGGAGGGTACCCGCCCACAACCGTCGGCAGTTTGATTCCCCATGGAAATTTTCTTGTCCCGAAAACCTTACGTGCCTCCCGTGAGGCGCGTGATGTACCGTCAATCGCGTCACGGGGCTTGGTCCTTGTGGGAAGGTTATTACGTCCTGTCAGGATGGCGGCAATGGCGGCAATGGCGGCAATGGCGGCAAAATCATCGATACCCAACTGCTCAGCAAATTGCTCGCAGAAAATCATGAACAGCAACTCACTGGCAGAAAGATTCGGCCTGCCCGCATAGAAATAGGTGTTATGCAGCTCTTCTGTAGTATCCATATGTCCCTCCTCAAATATTCCCTTACTTTCCGTAGAGAAAGTCGTTCTCTTATAGGATAAAACATAACGCTCACTTATATCTTAGGCAATATTTTATGCGTATAAGCGCATGGAGGCGACAACTGGTACTTACCCGTATCCCGGTTGCGAAGGGTCGCCGTGACCCGGCGTCAGCCGGCCTGCATTGATAGATATCACCAATCCAACCCACCGCCCTGCAAAGCCAGACCCGTTATAAGCAACGAAGAAGCCTAATATGCGCTGTCGGAGTGGTCCGGTCGTAGACCGGGCGTATCTCCGCGTTAGCGCCTCTGGCGCTTACGTGCGTGTACTCAGTAGCTTCAGCATCATGACTGAAGCGACATTGATGTTTAGTTACAACACCCATTATAAAGCCACTCTGTTCCGGGCCTCCGGCCCGGGGCGGGGCGGCTTTGCATGGGGAACAGATGCTGAAGTGACCGCTGCTACCACGACACCTGAGTGTTGTAACTAATCCTGTCTGCCCCGGCCTGCCGGGGTGCTGGTTCATTGCCTGTGCAGGCCTGGCGCCTGTTGCCGTAACGGAATGCCCTGAGCAGGGCGAAGGGAGCTACCCAGACGCCTGCGTAGCGGGCTCCGGGTACTCTTTCTTTAGAAAGCATGTTTTGTTCAGAAGTAACGTTCGGAATTAACGATATCGGGTGGGGTGTTTTCGAAGTTAACTGCACTGAAGGAGGCACACGGATGAAAGGTTCGAAGTTAACGGGGTGCTGAATGTACTTTCCTGCCGGCGGCGGCAGGATGTCGCCGTAAATCGTGGTCGAAAATGCGGCTGACGCCGGATTTCGGGCGTGCGAAAGCCTGCCGGCCGCGGGGTTATCCGTTCAGCGCCAGCACAGACACCGCGACGGGCGCGGTTATTTAAGAGGGGGGGGGTAAATCAGAGGGTGACGCCGGCACGCTCCAGCAGCAGGCGGTAATACCGCTCCGCGTCGGTGACGTGAATCTGCGGGTGCTCGGCCTTAACCGCTGCTTCCAGCGTGTAACGCTGTGCGGGCTGGCATGCCTGACTGGATGACCAGCGCACCCATGCAGCCTGCCAGCGCCCGGCATCAGCGCGCGGACGCAGCTGCCGCAGTTTGCCGGCGTGGCCATCAAGCGCGGCCTCGAGGTCGGAAGTCACGCGCTGCTTCTCGGCCCGCAGCTCCGGGCTGACCACCCAGCGCTTTATCTGCTTCAGGCGGTTCTTCAGCGAGTGATGGTTATCGATACTGATGCCCAGGCGGGCCATCTTAAGCTGGTGACGCGCGTACTTATCGCGCATGGACTCGGCCACGCCCGAGGCGACCGCCCACTGGCGGTACTTGTGCAGCCACTCCCGGACGTTTTCGACGGACATGCCGCGAGAAGTAAAAAAGCTTTCCGTCAGGAAAATGCGCATCGGCTTGTTCTGGCCCGAATCGCTGTCGCGGTCGCGGTGCACCACTGCATAGTCCAGCTGCTCCAGCACCCGCAGGGCATTGAGCAGGACGTCGTACGCCTTGCGGCCACTCTCATAAACGTGCAGGACGCCCATGCGGCGGGCCATATCCTCTACCGGCAGCATGACTTCAAACATGTATTCGCTGTCAGGGCTGTAGTCGCAGTTCGCGGCCAGCACCAGCGACAGCGCGGTCAGCGCCTCGCGACTCTCCGAGCGCGGGGTAATGCGCATGGGTCTTGGGCGGAACGTTTTATCAAACATCCGCGAATACGGGGTGTAGCCCTGACGGCGGAGTTCGGTCAGGTCGCCGTTACGGCACCAGTCATGGCCACGGATGCAGGCAACCACTTTTGACGCCATGCCGCGCGGAATCTTTTCATTAAACTTAGGCTGGTGATTACGGTGCGTTTTTGCCTGCCCTTTGCGCTGACGGTTAGCTTCACCGCGACGTGAGGGACGGTATGCACCGGCGAGCGCTGTTGCAGCCCCTGTCGGAGAAATTGTAAAGAGGCGTTCAGACACGACTCCCTGCGCTTATGTTGCGCCGGGGGAGTTGACCTTTAAAAGGCATAAAACTATACTCCCTGCATAGAGCAACAAACTCTATACAGTTTTAGTGGACCCCGGTAATCTTCAAGTCGCCAAACAGAAGAGATTATCGGGGTTTTTGCTATTCTAGGTCCCGCACAAATTCACGTCAGAGCCTGTTCCCTGCCACCTTACGGCGTGGCCCACCAATAATTTTCTAGCCGATCAGCAATCTAGCACTCAATAACTAAAGTATCAAGAAGGTAAGCCCACTAGGTCAGCTTCCTGGCACGCGCTTCACGTACAATCAAC